>NHIO02000018.1 GCA_002171975.2 Flavobacteriales bacterium TMED191 | reverse complement strand
TTTTGAAAAGTGTATTTCTATAGTTTTTAAAGAGTCTTTTTTATTTATGATTACCTTTAAGTATTCTGAATCTTTTATTTCTTTTTTGAAAACAATATCTAATTTGAATTGATTGTATTTTCTTCGGAACTTATTAGGCTTAAATATATAAAAAAATAAAAATCTCTTTAAAAATGTGTATTTTATCAACTTATTAAAGATATTTTTAAAAAAATGATTAGATTTCATTTCTTTTTGAAAAGAATATACTAAATTTCTCAGCATTGTCCTCTAATACCAAATCGTGAGTTAAATTAAATTATAAGTTAATACTTAAAAAGTGAAAAAAATAGAAACTTAATGACGGGTGGGGCTGGTTTTATTGGCTCTCATCTAACAAAGAAATTACTTTCTTTGGATCTCTATAGAACTTTTCGCGACATAGAACGTCTCTTGCTTCGAAGTTGGGTCTTTTTTAGATTTCAAAATTACAGACTCAAAATTATTTCACAACTACATCATAATGAAAATATTTAATTTTATTTTTAATAATAAATATTCCAATTTTTTATTTAAGATTTTAAATGTTTAATGAGGGTTTAAGCTAAAGATAATCTTCCATGAAGTTTGAAAGTTAATTAAAGATTTAAAATGAAATTTTTAAATAGAACTTTAAAACCTCAAAATATATTCGCTTTTTATGATGGTAAAAAATTAATTATAGATAATAAATTCAACTTAGAAAAACTTCAAAAAAAAGACTTTAAAGTATTTTATTTTAATGATTCCTTTCAAATTTTAAACTTAGACATCAATGGTGAGTGGTTAGAATTAGAGATTAAACTTGAAATTTGGAAGTACAACAATTGGCCAATATTTATGGATGAATGTTTTTCAATTCTAAGTAATTCAATACAAAGCAAATTAGTTTGCAGGGTCAATTTAAGTACAGGTATAAAATATTATTCATATTATAATTTTGCGAAATTAGTAAAAAACCAAATTAAATTAAGATCATTAAGTATAGTTAATCAATCAAGGGAAGATAATAAAAAATTCTCACTATTAAATATTCAGCTTAAAAAAGATCTATATAACGATTACAAACTTGATCAAAAAAATTTAGATAGTTGGAGTTTTGGTATTATTACAAGTGGGGCAGAAAGCGAATTTGAAAAACTTGAAGAATTAGTTAATTCTATTATAGAAGCTTTTAGAGGAGCTAAAAGGACTTTCGAAGTTATAGTTTGTTCTGACAGATATATCGATTTAAAAGATCTAATTAAAGATACTGAGAATGTAAAATTATTACTTTACTCACCTATAAATTCTATACCTGAAATTCAGATTTCTCATAAAAAAAATAAGATTACAAAATTTTCGAAATATAAAAATCTAATGATTTGTCATAATAGATACATTATGCCCAAAGATTGGATTAATCAAATAGAAAATACTGGATATCAATTTACTGCGCAGACAATTACACAACCAATTTTAAATTATAAGGGCCATAGTAAACACAAAAATATACCATCAATTGCGGCAATGCCTTCATTAGATCATTACGGTAAAGCGATATTGTTGGACCCTTATGAATATCATCCTAATACTTACATAAACGGAGGTTGCATTATTGCAAAAAAATGGATCTTGAGTAAATTAAAATGGAATGAGCTTTTGTTTTGGAATGAATGTGAGGACGTTGAGTTAAGTAGAAGGCTTCAGGATTATGGGGTAATTTTAAGAACTAATAGTAGTTCATATTTGATAGCTAGAACTCCAAGAGAGGAATATTTTAATGGCTTTCGTAAACTTTTAGGCATAGAAAAATTGATATCATTTTTATTTTCATATTGGCCTTCAAGCCCAGTTAGTTCCAATAGTTATTATTTGCTTCTATCAAAAATTAAAAAGTTGTTAAAAAATTTTTTGATTTAAAACTAATTAAGTACTACTTCAAGAGAATTGGGTAATCGGTGCAGATACCATAAATCTGACTTTTATCTAAATGTTTAACATCTCTAACTTCCATATTTAATTCAGGCATAACTTGAACGCAATTTGGAGATAATTTGTTACCTGGGAAACTCCAAATAAAGCCTTTACTTGTAAGAGTATACATATCAGTTTGATGCCAGAAAAAGTTTAAAATTTTTCGATTATTCCCTTGAGAAAGCATTTCTAGAGCTTGTAGATTTTTACAATGGATCCATAAGCTATCAGCATATTTTTTTAGATCATTGATATCAATAGTATGTATTCCTTCATCATGTCCAAGTAAATATTCTCCATCAATAAATCTAAGATCACATTCAACATCAAAGCCTAATTTAATGCACTTTTCTATTTGAGAAATAGTGTTTTCTAAGTACTTATCTGGACCTTCAAGATTCGCCCTGTGAGCGATAATTTTCATGAACGATTATCCTCAAGAAAAACTTTAAGATCTTCTGGAGTACCAATTCCCCACATTTTATCAACTTCAAATGTCTTAACTTTTAATCCAGATTCAATTGCTTCATTAAAAACTGGACAGACATAAAATTCTCCATTTGTTCTAATATTTTTACTAATCATTTGTTTCGCAAATTTTACGTAGTCAGATCCTTTTTTCCAATAATATATACCTACAGTTGCTTCATTACTTATTGTTTTTTTTTCTGCCACTTCTTTAACAAAGCCATCTTTATCAACTTTTGCGTAAGACCATTTTGGATGAGTTGCTTTAAATGTGAGTATACCGGCGTCTATAGATTTATCAGAAAAAAAATATAAACACTCCTGAGAGTTCCATTTTATGTACTGATCACTATTTGCTATGAGAAGCGGCTTGTCATTATTTATAATAGATTCGGCAAGTAAAGTTGTACATGCTGCTCCTTCTGTAGTTTGATTTACACGTACAATATTAGAGCCGGGCGAGATTAGTTCAAGTAGATATTTTAAGTTGTATTTATTGTAATGATCTTCTTTGACTATATACGTATAAGTAGCCTGAATAGCTAAATTTTCACAGACAACTTGAATCATTGGTTTGTTTTTAACCTCAATTAAGGGCTTTGGAAATGTATACCCAGCTTTAGAAAATCTAGAACCTTCTCCAGCCATAGGTATTAATACATTCAAATTTGGATCTATCCATGGGGTAGGAGGGGCAATTTCTAAAAGCTTAAAGGCCTTATTTATTAAGTTCTCATTTAAATGTGTTCTGTCATCGACAGGAATTAGGTGAGCTTTACTTGTTTTGGCGGCTGTTCTTCCAACATGGCTATCTTCAAAGATTACTGTAGATAATGGCAAGGAATCACAAGCTATCATGCATTTCCAATAACACTCAGGATAAGGCTTTCTTCTGAAGACATCTTCGCTGCTTACTAAATAGTCAACATATTCAATTATTTCAAGTCTTACTAATGCTATCTGTACAGACTTCCTTATACAATTACTTGCTACTGCTATCTTTATAGCTTTACCTTTTATAAGATTAAAAAGATCTATAAGTCCTTGATCTTTATTAAGTAAAGAAAATTCCTGATGAGTATATTCTTGTTTTCTATTGAATATTTCTTCATGTTTGGAAATAGGTAGATTTAGAGTTGAACTAAGAATTTCTAACTTTTTCAATGTGGGCAGGCCATCAAAAGTTTTTAAATGTAACTCTTTATTGATAAAGTACCTTTTATCAATTTCAGCTAAAGCTTTGTTTAAAGCATTAAAATGTATATCTTTGCTATCTATCAGAACTCCATCAAGATCAAAAATTATTAGGTTACTCAAAATATTTTTTTAAAACTTAAATTATCTTAAATCGTAGGCGGTAAATTTATATAAAAGGAATTAATAACTAATAAAAATTTATATATTAATGATATAAATTGGACTTTTAAGATAGGTTCTTAGCAAAATCTATGTTTCAAAAGATTCTGCATTTAAAATTTTCAAAATTTTATAATTACATAATTAAACATTTTTATCCTCATATAACGCTAAATTTGGAATTAAGTTTGAAAATTGAGAATTTCAAAAGTAGCAAAAGTATGGAAAAGTATTTATCAATTACCTTAATTAAAATTTATTTATAAATTGAATTTTTGTTTTCTATTTGCTTAATTAAATTCAATTATTCGAAATTAACATTTTCTTGAAATAAACCAAATAAGTTATTTCCAACTATTGCAGCGAGTATTAAAACGAAGGCAACTATGGCGAAAAGAGCACTTACATTTTTTATGTCATAAGGTGCTTTAAATAAAGGTTTCTGGTCTGCCATATTAATCACATATATAAATGAAATTAAATCATATTAGTTTAATATTTGTTAGAAGTATTAGGTGATTTTTTTTGATTAACTTTGGACAAAAAAAGCCACTAAAAGCGGCTTTTTTATTTATTCGATAAATGTACTAGCTTGTGTAAGCTTTTCCTCTATAAGTTAGTTCAATGTGCTTCTTTTTAGCTGCCCTTATGGGGTCTTCTTCATTGGCGATTGTTTCTGCAATCTGCCATTCTCTAATGGTTTCTTTATTAAATAGAACATTAGAATTTTTATTGCCTGTGACTTAAATACAATGTTTACCAGCATTAAGAAAGAGAGTGTTCTTCAAATTCCAAAGGGTTGCTTGTGATATAGCCAAATTTTTGGAAGCTTCTTTAACTCCTAACCATTTAACTTGCATTGTTAGTGCCTAAGTTGGTCGATTTTGGAGAAGCCTTCCTTTATAGCCTTCTGTTCTTTTTTTAATCTTTTTGGTTCTATTTCCTCTCGGTGGTGACCTCCCAATATCCTCGAGTATTGCTTCCGTTAGACCTTTGATTGGCTTCCTCTATGATTGCAACCAGTTCGAGGAATTTAGCTCTCGCTTGGGAAGTGATCAACCACTTAATAAACCCAAACTTAGGGAAATAAAGACTCTTTAAAAAGAATCGATATATATAAGGTAGGCTTATATTCTAAAAATTCAAGAAAATTCTATAAAGTCTAGGGAAAAACCATAAGAAAACCCCCTTAAAAGGAGGTCATTTTCCCTAATTTTTCCCTAAGTCAAATTAGGTAATCGCTGAAAAGCAAGTCGGGGCGATAGGATTCGAACCTGCGATCTATTGCTCCGAAAGCACTCATATGACTAATTGGGAGAGTAGGCTTAATAAACAATTGAAACAAAAACTTATCTTTAAATAATTGGATCTATTTAAGTTTTAGGATTGCCCTAAAGATATACAAAGTTATAAAAGTCTATACAAATAATCGTGCCCTGAGAGTTTCTTAATTAAGAAATATCCAGAATTTATAAGATAATCGTTGATTATTTTATAATCTGAAGTCTCTACAAGAATATTTTTTATATGCCCTTTCTCTAAGCTGCAACCTTCCAAAATAGCGAGTTCATTACCTTCAACATCTAAAGATAATAAATCAACATTATTTATAGAATGCATTTCAATTAAACTATTAAGTGTTGTGGTAGGTGCAAAAAAATTATAAACATGATCTTTCGGTAAACCTAATAATTTTCTAATTGGTAATTTTCGAATAACTCCTTTTCTAGCATGTTCTAGGGAATCTTTTTTAGGTTTTGGTTGTGTAGTAAATAGATTTCCAAAAATTAATTTTACAAATTCTTTTTTATAACTTGGAGAAACTAATGCATAATTCTCTATAATATTTTTGCTTGCTTCTGTAAAGAAAGCATTTCTCATACAGAGAAGGAGATGCTTCTATGAGCATTCCCTTAGCCTTATATATTTTTTCTAAGAAAAATGTATTACTCTGAGTAATCCCATCATTGGCCCCAACTTCTATGTAAAAAGTTTTACTGTTAAGTAAATTTGGCAAAAGAATAGAAATTTGTTTATCTAAATCATTAATTGATGTAAATGGATAAACAGATGTTGATTGTTTTTTTAAAAAAATTGATAAATCATAAAATAAATCAGATAATTTTCTAGCACAAAAACTTATATTTTTTCTTATTCGCATAGAGTTATATTTTTTATTTATTTTAATTGTTCAAAGAGAAAGTTGAAAATTAAAAATCCAATACATAGACTAATAGGAAGAGTTAATCTGAGATTTATTGATTTACTGATTTGATAATCTTAATTATTTGAAAAAAAATTTACGCTTCCTGCAGGATTCGAACCTGCGGCCCACTGCTTAGAAGGCAGTTGCTCTATCCAGCTGAGCTAAGGAAGCATTTACTTATTATATCTAAATAGACAAACTTACACCATCTAAGTAAAAGCTTTTATAATTTTTAATTACTATTTATTTTTATAATTAATATTATTTGTGGAAATTTTCTTAGAATGAGAGGGAATTTTTAATTTAGTTTTGGCTAAAAGACTTACCGATAAAGAAAAGGATGAAATTCTAGAAAGTTTTAAATCTGGGAAATCTCTTGATATTTTGTCTGAAGAATATAATTTTAATAAACTAACCATAGCAAGAAACTTAAAGAAAAGTCTTGGAGATTTAAAATATAAGGAATTACTCAATAAAAACAAATCTTGTAAAGGTAAACCTAAAAAAGGGAAATCTACAAGTGAAAAAATCAAAGTTAATGGTTTAGTGAATATAAATCTTAATCATGAAGGCTCTAAGAAAGTTTCTGAAGCTTCCGAAATCCTGGAAGAAAATAGAAATGATTCAAATTTCACGCCTATGGAATCTTTTTTTGAGATTGCCCCCTTAAATTATGAAATAGAAAATTTATCTCGAAAAGAATTATCTTCAGTTCATATATCAGAGGTAGATTTCCCTAAAGTTGTTTATATGATTGTGGATAAGAAAATTGAGTTAGAAACAAAGTTGTTAAAAGATTTTCCAGCATGGGACTTCTTACCGGATGATGATTTGAATAGAAAAACTATAGAAATATTTTTTGATTTGAATCTTGCTAAAAGATTTTGTAATAAGGAGCAAAAGGTACTTAAGGTTCCTAACACCGATGTATTTAAAATCGCAGCTCCTGTTCTTATCGAGAGAGGGATTTCAAGAATTGTTTGTGCTGAAAATTTAATAGCTCTTGGATAAATTTTTATTCATTATTCATATCTAGAAGTAGTAAGCTACCAAAAAAGGAACCTACTATAAAACTTGAACCTACTATAAAACTTATTGGGAGTTCAATTGTTTCGTCGATTAACAAGTTTACTTTGCTTTTGTTTGAACTATTTTGTATACCAATAAATAAGGCTAGAAATAAACAAGAATTGAAAATTACTGTTAAGAATAATTTTTTAATTAAGAAACTCATATTCTTTGTCCTTTATCTTAAATCTTAAATCAAATTATAAATTTCGCTTTTCTTTACTCCATTTTTCTTCGCTAAGTATTTAGATGCTGCTGACAAACTTAATCCTGCTCTCATTAAATCGTTTAGATCTTTTTTTAAACTAAATCTATCAAGATTCAAATCCCTTTTTTTGTTAATTCCTTTTAATACGATTGTTATTTCTCCAATTACATCATTAATATCGAAGAATTCTATTACTTCATTAATATTATTACCAACATGTTCTTCAAATTTCTTTGTTAATTCTCTAGTAACCAAAATCTCCCTATCACCTCCACAGAATTCAAATAATTCCGTAAGCAATTTTTTGAGTCGTTTAGGTGATTCATAAATTATAGTTGTT
>NHIO02000017.1 GCA_002171975.2 Flavobacteriales bacterium TMED191 | reverse complement strand
TATAAGCAAGCTATAGTAGACTACAGTGCGAAGGATATTGTAGTAACTGATAGAATTAGTGGTTCACAATGTACAATTATTAATACTCCCTATGTGCAAAATATGACATTGAAAGCAAATCGTATTGAGAGATTCTTGTTTAAGAACAAGTGGTTAAAAAAATATTTCAAGGCCTTTAGGTGGCTTAAAGGAACTCAGATGTTTAGAAAATCAGCACTTGAGGCTACATATAAATCTGTTTGGTGCGCAGGACCTTCTTTAGAAGGAGTTCATTCTATTAGACACGTATCTCAAGTAGTAGCAGATTTATTAGTTCCATTTATGCGCGAGGATGATAGTTTATGATTTCTTCTCTTAAATATTGATTGTTTAAATGTGTGTATATTTCTGTTGTAGTAATATTTGCATGTCCAAGCATTTCTTGCACCACTCTTAAATCTGCTCCCCCTTCAACTAGATGTGTTGCAAATGAATGTCTAAAAGTATGTGGACTTACATTTTTTTTAATTCCAGCTAAATTTGAATATTTTTTAACAATGTTGAAAATCATTACCCTTGATAATTTTTTATTTCTTCTATTTAAAAAGATAATATCGATATTTTCCTTATTAGGTGTTTGTTTAGATCTAATATATTTGACATAATCTTTAAGATATTTATATAAAGTTGAACTTAGTGGTATTATCCTTTGTTTTTTTCCTTTTCCAATCACTTTAATTATCCTATCATCATGTTCAATATTAGAAATTTTTAATGAAACAAGTTCAGATACTCTAAGTCCACATGAATATAAACATTCAATAATTGCTCTATTTCTTTCTCCATATTCTTCACTTAGATCTATACATTTAATAATTAAATCAACTTCTTTAACAGTTAAAATTTCAGGTAATTTAGAGCCTATCTTTGGGGAGGAAATATGTTTGCATGGATCATCCTTAATTTTATTATCAAATATTAAAAAATTATAAAAGCTTTTTATACTAGATAGAATTCTTGCTTGGGTTCGAGGATTTATATTTTTGTTGTTAATATCATTAATATAATTCAAAATATGTTGTCTATTAATTTTTAATGGCTTTATACTATTATTGAATTTTGCAAATTGTTGTAAATCATTCATGTATGCTTTTACGCTGTTCACAGATAAATTTCTCTCAATAAGTATATAGTTATAGTAAGATTTTAAACAGTTTTTCCAGTTCATTTAATATATTTATAACTATAAATATAAAATAATGAAAGTAATTATAATCAATGGTCCAAATCTTAATTTATTAAAAATAAGAAACGAGAAAATATATGGAGGATTATCTTTTGATGATTATTTACAATCCTTGTATTCAAGTTTTAAGACATTAGATTTATATTATTATCAATCTAATGTTGAAGGAGATTTAATTAATAAACTTCAAGAAGTTGGATTCTCTTTTGATTATATCGTGTTAAATGCTGGTGGGTATTCACATTCTTCTGTTTCAATAGCAGATTGTATTGATTTAATTACAACTCCAGTGATTGAAGTTCATATTTCTAATATTTACGCAAGAGAAGAATTTAGAAGAAAATCTCTTTTAACCAAATTTTGTAAAGGATCTATTGTTGGACTAGGTTTAGATGTTTATCGTTTAGCACTTAATAATATAATTCAACAATAGTATTGTGTGAAAATTTAAAATAATATATATTTGCATTTCTAATTAATGGTCTGGTAGTTCAGTTGGTTAGAATACCTGCCTGTCACGCAGGGGGTCGCGGGTTCGAGTCCCGTCCAGACCGCACTAAAGCCGTAGTACGGCTTTTTTTATAAATTATGTTTGATGAAGAATTTTATAGTATTTAAATGGTTCAATGAGTGGAAAGAAATCTATAAGAAAGATGGTCTACGAGTTTTAATTCAAAAAAAAGGTTGGAGTGTCGCCTTAGTTTTGTTTATGTTTTTTCTTGGTAAAGGTCTTATGTGGTTAGTGATCGCTAAAGGGGGGTTAGAACTTATTAAGAGTATCTTTTAATTGTTATATTTTTTTTAATGAACAAGTTTATATTGATGACAGGCTCATTTTTAGGTGCTTTAGCAGTTCTTTTAGGCGCTGTTGGTTCTCATTTATTTGAAGACTACTTAATATCTATAGATAGACTTGAAACTTATAATACAGCTGTTCGATACCACTTTTATCATGTTTTTTTAATATTAATTATAGGCCTGTTGTTTGATTATGCTTATAGACCTATTATTAATTATGCATTCTACTCCTCTACAATAGGATTGTTTTTATTTTCAGGGTCTTTATATATGTTGTGCTTTACCAATAGTTCAGTGTGGGGAATGGTTACTCCTATTGGTGGGTTGTCTTTAATTTGTAGTTGGCTTTTTTTGGGCTTTAGTATCAAAAAAAGTTAATTTATAATTATTTTTTTAACTACTTTTCCTGAATTATACACATCAAAAACAATAGCTTTCCCGTTCCTTTCAATAGTTGAACCGTGTGTATTAATAGAAAATAAATATTTTTCTTTTTTAGCTATTTGAGACTCAAAAACTGATGAGTTTTGTGTTTCTGTACATGTACATTCACATATATCTGCTATAGTTAAGCTCCCAAAATCGTTCATTGGTTGACCGTCCCAGTTACATGATGTGACTAAGTCGTATCCATAATTTGAGCTTAAATAATTTACAAGAGCAGTACAATCAGAAATGAAGAAGTTTCCAAAGTATTCCTCAATTAAAGAATTATCATCTTCACATTCAGGTTCAGTTTCATTAACTGTAATGGTTCCAATCATACCGTTTACGGCATGTGAGCCTATTGAACAGTCATAATTATATAGGCCTGGCACATTAAATGTATAAGCAAAAATTACGGCTCCAACTTCGCATGTCACATCAGAAGCAAAGCTTTCAGGATTGTTAAAAGGTTCATTGGTGATTGAATTAGTTGTTCCATTTACATCGTGACAACCTGAATCGTTAATCCATACTACATTGTCACCTTGTTCTATAATGAGATTTTCAGGGGTAAAGTAAAATGTATTGCCTGACATTCCCCCATTAACAGTATGGGTAGTTTGAGAGAAGCATAATAGTGAAATTATAGATAATATAGAAAGTAATAAGTTCTTCATTTTTATATGTTTTATGATTTTAAAACCCTAACAATAAACAAACACATAGTATAATAGAGTAAAGTGCTTGAAGACCTATTGTTTTCCAATTAGCATCTACAAGAGATCTCATTTCATAATGTTTTAATATGTGTTTAAAAATATAGAGTCCAAATAAAAGACAAAAAACAGTCGGAATTAGTAAATATTGATTGCCAATTGTTTGATACATATAGAAAGATGATCCTACAGCTAAAATTAAGAATAAAAGGTAAATCCATCTACTTGCTTTTTTTCCAAAGGTAACGACAAGGTGGTTTTTTCCAGTAGTAGCATCACTTTTCATGTCAGGAAATTCATTTATTAATAATATGTTTGTTGTTAATAGCCCCATTGGTATTCCCATAAGCATGCAATTCAAAAAATGCTCACTACTAGCAAAATCTCCTTTAAAAATTGCAAAACCTGTGCCTAGGGTTAAAAGTGGTCCAAATGCTAGGAAAATTGCGATTTCACCTAGTCCTCGTCGAGCAACTAGTCTTAATGGTTTAGCTGTATAGAAGTATCCAAGCAGTAAACCCGAAATTAGAATTTGCCATACTCCATTCATGTTTGCAGGGTTTACATTTGTTACAATATATCCACCAATTATTAGAGCAATTAATATAAGAATTATTGCTAATTTTCTTGTGCCTGCTAAACTAATTAGTCCTAGTTCAATTGCTCTACTTCCACCTGAAACTTGTTGGAAGTATTCTGCATTTGCTTCATCTGTTCCATCTTTAACATCAAAGTAGTCATTAAATACATTGATGCCTAAATGTGCAATAAGAATACCGAATAATGTTAAAACAAATAGAGGGATATTGAAAAGTCCATCTCCAAATCCTGCAAAATAAGCACCAACTACAGCAACAGGTAGTAAGGATGCGGATGTAAATGGCATTCGAGTAATTGCTAAACCTTTGATTAATTTTGTAGAGAAATTAATAGGCACCTGAACTTCTTTTTCTATAACTTCTGTTACACCACAATAACCTGTTTGTGGTTTATCTTTTCCGTCAGAAAATGTTGGAGTAATTCTAATTTTTGCATTTATTTTTTCTCCTTGTTTATTAACAAAATATGTTTCTCCTTTATATTCACCTTCTTTTACAGCTGTATCAAGCCATCCAGCTACATTCTGTAATACAATTTCACCAGGTGAAAAGAGAGAGACTCTTTTTTTTCCAATTAATTCTTCTTTTTTATATCCAAAAATTTTTTCTGCACCTTCATTCATTGTTTCAATTACACCTTCCATATCACATGTTATAGTACTTCTCATATTGATTAAATTTATTTATCTTTGTTAGAATGTTTTATTAAAAAGCAATTTATAATAAACAAATCACAATTATAATCGTTATAATTCCTTTAATTTAAACTTTGTCAAAATTATGAAAAAGATTTTTTTATTTTTTATTTTTCCAGGATTATTATGTTCACAAATAAATTTTAGTGAAGATATATCCCCAATTATTTACAATAATTGTACGGAATGTCACAGGATTGGTGCTTCCGGCCCTATGCCATTTACAAGCTACAATGAAGTAGCTTCTCTTGGTGCAATGATTAAATATGTAACAGAATCTGATTATATGCCTCCATGGCATGCTGACACTGACTACTCAACCTTTCTAGGTGAGCGTGGTTTGACAGATGGCGAGAAACAATTAATTTCTGATTGGGTAGATAGTGGTATGATTCAGGGTGATCCTACACTAGAAGCGCAAATTCCAGAATTTGTTGAGGGTTCGGTTATTGGAACTCCTGATCTTGTATTGACAATGGAAGAGCCTTACTTAATTGAGGGAAATAACCAAGATGATTATAGAGTCTTTGTGTTTGAAACAAATTTTACAGAAGATCAGTATTTGGAGTCAATCGAAATAATACCAGGAAATTTATCTGCAGTACATCATGTTTTAGTAAATATTGATACTTCTGGTGATTGTGCTTCTTTAGATGCTTCTACCCCAGAATATGGTTATGAGTGCGAAAGTGGCTTTTGTGTTGGTAATATTCCTCAACTATCTGCAGGTTATACACCTGGAATGGTGCCTCCGCTATGGAATAATGATATTGGCTTAGTGCTACCTGCAGGTGCTGATATTGCAATTCAAATGCATTATGCACCAAGTTCGATTGACGAGTTCGATCAAAGCTCAGTTAATTTATTTTTCAAAGATCAGCCTGTAGAAAGAGAAGTGCAAGTTGAAACTATTGTAGATATTTCACTTCAAATACCTGCAAATGAAGTTTATACTCATTATCAGTCATTTCAAATCCCTTTTGATATGAGCTTAATAAGTATTCTGCCACATATGCATTTAATTGGTAAGTCTTGGCTAGTTTATGCAGAGAATAATGGAGATACAATTCCTATTATAAGCATCCCAAATTGGGACTTTAATTGGCAAACTTTTTATCAACCCGAATATATGTTGAAATTGCCACAAGGATATACTTTACATGCATATGCAACCTATGATAATACATCTAGTAATCCAACAAATCCTAACTCACCCCCGCAAGATATGTATTGGTGTGATTATACTACTTGTGAAATGTTTTTTCTTCCTTTTTCGTATGTACCTTACCAAGAGGGAGATGAAAATATATATTTAGGAAATAGTGAGAATTTAGGTTGTACTAATCAACTTGCAAGCAATTATAATGCAGAGGCCCTTGTTGATGATGGTTCTTGTGGTATTTTGGATGATTGTGGAGTGTTTTATGTTCCCTGTTGTTTTAATTTTAATACTGATGAATGCGATTCTTCAATTACCGAAGAAAATTGTCAAAACTTTTGGGCTGATTTTAATGTAATATCAGATCCGGAACAAAATATTTTTTGGAACTCGACTTGTTCTTCTGGATGTACAGATCCTGTGGCATGTAATTACGATGAGACAATTTTGCCAGGTGGTTTTGATGATGGATCCTGTGTGTATGCAGAGGATTATTATGATTGTAATGGTGAATGTATTAATGATTTAGATTTTGATAGTATTTGTGATGAGCTTGAGATTTATGGATGTACTGATTTTATGGCGAGTAATTATAATTCTCTAGCTACTGAGGATGATGGCTCTTGTAATTATAGTTGTGATGCTTTAGAAATATCTTCTATAGTCTATAATAGTAATCAAATTACAGTAACTATTCAGAATAGTAGTTTTGCGGGTTTTCCATATCCTGGATTTATTTTGTTCAATTCTCTTGGAGATACTATGGCTATTGAAGATGTAAACTTTTTTGGAATTGGAGATGAGTCTGTACATATCTTAGGATTAACAGAACAAACTATCACTTCAGCTGTTTCATTACAATTGTTTACAGGATTCTTTGAGACAATGGTATGTGAGTGGTTTGATTTAAACATATCCAACGATTGTGAGCTTCCGTCAGAGAGTGGTGAGTGTGAAGCAGCAATTCCTGCATATGCATTTAGTCTTTCTTCATGTTATGAATTTTCTTGGGGTGGATGCGGAGGAATCGCACCTTTTTGGACTCTTGAAGAGTGTGAAGCAGCGTGTGGCGATGATACGATTAATATTTTGGAGACAGAGTTTGAAAGAAAACTTTTAATTGAATTTGATGTTTTAGGTAGAGAATTGGTATCAAATAGTCAAATTTTGATTAGAGTTTACGATGATGGAACTGTCGAGAAAAAAATGTTTTTTAAAAATTGAAAGAGTTAGATAATTTATTATATAATCAAAAAAAACATTTTTCAAGTTATTTGGTTAATCTAGGTATCAAAGATCGTATATCTAAAATTAAAAAAATACGGGCTTGGATATCAGATAATAAAGAATTAATTATTCAAACTTGTCAAAAGGATTATTATAAACCTGTTGCAGAGATTTATGCTACAGAAATTAACCCCATATTAAATCATATTGATTTTACTTTAAAACATATAAAACGCTGGGTTAAGAGACAGTCGGTTTGGACCCCCTTGCATTTATTGGGCTCAAGCTCAAAAATATATTATGAACCTAAGGGTGTTTGTTTAGTGATTTCCCCATGGAACTATCCATTTAATTTAACTGTAAATCCTTTGGTTTCAGCTATCGCAGCAGGAAACTGTGTAGTCATTAAGCCCTCTGAACATACACCGAATATGTCTAAGTTGTTAGATGAAATGGTTTCTTTAATTTTTGATAAAAATGAAATTTGTGTTGTAAATGGAGATTCATCAATAGGTAGTCATTTAATTTCATTAAAGTTTGATCATATTTTTTTTACAGGTTCACCTGAAATAGGTAAGATTGTTATGGGAGAGGCAGCAAAAAACTTATGTTCTGTAACTCTAGAGCTTGGTGGTAAGAATCATACTGTTGTTGATTCAAACTCAAATATTAAATCTACAGCCGAAAAAATAATTTGGTCTAAATTTGTTAATAGTGGTCAAACATGTATTGCTGCAAATCATGTATTTGTTCATTCTGATATTTATGATGCTTTTATTTTGTGTCTTAAAAACACTATTGATAGGTTTTTTGAAAATAATTCGGATTATGCTTCTATTATTAATGAACAACATCTTAACAGATTAAAATCATTACAAAATCAATGTTTAGAAAATGGGGGAGAGTTGTATTATCAATCTCCTGATTGCGACAAAAAAAATAGTTTCCCTATAACCTTAATTAAGCTTAAAGATTTAGAAAACCCAATTCTTAAAAGTGAGATTTTTGGCCCTATACTTCCTATTTTAAGTTATACGAATTTAGGTGATGTTATTAATTTCATTAAATCTGATGATAAGACACTTGCATTGTATTTTTTTACAAAAACAAAATCTTTAATATCGTATTTTATTAAATCTACTTCTTCAGGTACTGTTGCTATAAATGAATGCATGTTGCAGTACTCAAATCCATATTTATTATTTGGTGGTGTCAATTCAAGTGGGATGGGTAAGGTGGGGAGAAATAGAGGTTTTTTGGCTTTTTCGAACGAGAAGTCAGTTTTATTTCAAATGTCTAATTTTTCTATTGCCAAATTTATATATCCTCCTTATACATTGTTGAAACAAAAAATAGCAAAGCTTATAAGATGATTGATCCGTTAATGTTGAACTATTTTTTGAGTTGTGCCGTCATTAAATATAGAAATAAAGTTTTTTGTGCTGCTTTTAGATATAATGCTTCTACCTAAAAGATCTATATTTCTCACTAATTTTTTATTTATATCTTTTTCAGATATATTGACATTTGGTTCACATAAATTTGCCATGGTATCAAACCATACTTTTGCTCCTATAATTGCGATAGATGCGCATTCTTGATGGTCAAAGTTTCCACCATCAATCAATTCAATATTTTGTGCTCCATTTTCTAAGAAGTAGTTGTATGCAACTTCTGCGTTATTATACGTAACGTTGTCGTCGCCACTGCAATGAAGAAGTCGCATTGGAGCTGATGGAATAAAATTATAAACATCATTATCAATAAGTGCTAATTTAAATGGATGGTTTTCGTTTGCGAGATATTCTTGATAATAGTCCTCATTAAAAATGTTTATAGGGCTAAAGCTATTGGCTGAAATATTAAAATCTTCTTCACCAATATCAATCATGGTATTATTGATTGACCACATACTGTATGTGCCGTCATACATATCTAATAGAGTATTACTGTATGGGCTTTTTAAGACGTCGTTGATGTTGTCGTAAAGATTGTATATTTTGTCGTAAGCAAATAATACGTAAGGTAAGTATCCTGGGTTTGGGTATGCGTCTCCGGATTCTAACATGAGTCTTTGAGATTCTGACATGTCATATGGTCCAGCCATTGGAGCAGAAGCTGTAATGACTAATTCATCTAAAAAGTTTGCTTCAATTTCTTTAACTGCCGCCATTGTTGCATGTCCACCTTGAGAGTAGCCAAAAAGAAATAGTTGGTTATTTGGTGTGACACCAAGTATTTCTGTCGCTAAGTCCTTGCCATATTTAATAATATCAATTGTTGCTGTTGCTTCTGTGTCAGCATGTACATAGTTATGCATACCTTCTCCTTCACCAAGACCAATAAAGTCGCTCATTGTAACTATGTATCCATTAGAAGCACAAATTACCCCTATTAGGTCATTGTCTGTATTTCCCACATTAGACGGAGCATAGTAACTGTTGGCTATAGTTCCATGTTGCCAACTTAACACTGGAGGTGAACAATTAATATTAGCAGGTAAATAAATCGCTCCAGAGCAAATAACAAATTCTCCATCAAAATCAGGAGTATAATAAAGAACTTTATATCCATCAACAGCATAATTAATCTGCCCAACAGATTCAGGAACTGAGTAACTAGAGTAAAGTTGACTGACCTCTTGTTTCGACCAGCTTTCTACAAGTTCATAAGATATGATTTGTGCATTTATATTTAAATACATAAAAAACGTTAGGAGTATGTAGGGGTATATTTTCATAAGAGAATGTTTTTTCCAAAATACTAAACTTTTAATATAAATCCAAATAATCAATCAATGTCGCATTTTTCAATTTATATTTTTAAAATAATTTAATCAAACTTTAGTATATTTTCTTGCTTTAAACGCAGATGAATTTGTGTATTTTTCATTATCTCTTTTTTATTGAACAAGGTTATTTTTTTAGAACCAATTTTAGCAGTTATTTTGAAATGTTGTCCCACAAAATTAGATTGAATTACCTCTGCTTTAATTTCAGATTTAGTAACAATAGTTACATCTTTTGGCCTAATATAAACTTGCTTCCCTTCGATTTCAAGATTATTAACTTCACCAAAAAGTTTAGCTATTTTTAAGCTTGAAGGTTCTGAGTAAACTTTAAGAGAATTATTTAGCATCTTAATATTAGATTCATCTAAAACCAGTAATCTATCAGATAATTCTAAAGAATCTTGAATGTCATGATTCACCAAAATAGTTGTTGTTTTTGTTTCCTTAATTATATCAAAAATTAATTCTTTAGTGTGTTCTTTTGTTACTTTATCTAAATTGGTGAATGGTTCGTCTAATAGAAATAAATCTGGATTTCTGATCAATGATCTAATAACTGCAGTTCTCTGGTTTTCTCCTCCAGATATTTCGTGTGGATATCTTTTTTTTAAATGTTTAATTTGTATTTTATCTAATAGAAAGTCTAATTTTTCACTATCAAATTTTTTCATGTTAAAAACTATATTTTCAAAAATATTTAAGTGTGGAAAAAGAGGACTTTCTTGAAAAACATAACCAATATTTCTTTTGTTAGGTGGGAGTTTGTGTATGGGTTTTAAGTTAATTTTTATTTCTCCTTCGTCGATATCACAGAGGCCTGTTATGCACTTTAGTAAGGTTGTTTTGCCACAACCGCTAGCTCCAATAATAGAAATTATTTCGCCTTGATTTAATGTAAATTCAATTTTATTAAGAACCGAATTCTCACCGTATTTTTTGGATAAATTTTTAATAGATAAACTCATGATTTAACTGATTTTAAATTTTTTTTAGATATAATTATAACAATACTACAGACTATAATTATACATATTGAATAAATACTTGAGTATGATAACATTTCTTCATGTGCATATTGATATGCTTGTGTTGCAAGCGTTTCATAATTAAAAGGTCTTAAGATTAATGTTAATGGTAATTCTTTAAATACATCAATAAATACAAGTAAAAATGAAGAGATAATTGCAAATTTACTTAAAGGAAAATTAATTTTTTTAAAGATTTCAAAAGTAGTGAGGTTTAGTGTCTTCCCTAATTGGTCAAATTTCATTGGTTGTTGTTGGAAGCTTGATTCTAAAGGAAAGATTGCAACCGCTATAAATCTAAAAATGTATGCATAAATCAAAAGGCTTATTGTTCCCATTAAAAAGTTGAGATTTGGGTTTAAATACTGAATTATTAACATAACCGACAGTCCAATTATAGCTCCAGGAATTGCATATCCAGTGCTTAAGAAACTAGTTGCTATTTTAATATTTTTGCTATTAGTATATCTTTTTACACACAGAATAAAAAATGCAGTAATCGTGATTATTATTGATGATATGAATGCTACATAGAATGAGTTTAAAAATACATTACCTAATTCTAGCCATTCGTATTTATGAAAATTAACTCTTACATTGTTTATAATGAAAGTTAATGGGATAATTAGTCCAAAAAATATTGGAATAGATATTAAATAATATACTGTGATTTTATAAAATTTATTTTCTAAGATTCTTTTATTAATGTTTGGAGATTCTTTGATGTGATGTTTTATTTTGTTATCATTTTTTTTAATAATTTTTGAAACTATAATTAATAAAATTACTATTACTAATAAAAAAAATGACAAAATAATAGCCGATGCTTTATCATCCATTGAAAACCAATATTTAAAAATTCCTACAGAAAAAGTTTTAATTCCAAAATAATTAACAGCTCCATAATCATTAAGAACTTCCATCATAACCAAAAGTGTACCTGACAAAATTGCTGATATTGATAATGGTAGAGTAATTTTGAAAAATGTTTTAAACTGAGATACTCCTAAGTTTAAAGACACATTAAGATATGTGTTGCTGATTTTTTTGAATACAATTCTTGTAGTTAAATAGACGTATGGATAAAGTGAAAGTGCAAGGAATACTGCAAGCCACTCGATTGATAGTACATCTAGGTTCATTTTTTGTTTAAAATAAGTCTGCAAAAAAATATCAAAATAACCATTAAATCCTAATATATCTGAATAAGTGAATGCCATAATATATCCTGGAATTGATAGTGGAAGAATTAATAGTAATTCAAAAATATTTTGGTACTTTATTTTGTAAAAGGTAATTATCCAGGCTGGAATTACAGCAAGTATTATTGATAAAATGCATGTGTATACTACTAGCTGAAAAGTTTCTATAAGATATTCCGAGAATATTGAAAAGAAATTAAAGTTATTTATTTTAATTGTTTCAATTAAAATAAATATTATAGGCATACTTATAGTTGCACCTAAGATAAGTGTAAAAAAAGTTAGCAGATTGACCTTGCTAATTCCATTTTGATTTTTCAAAAATTCCAACAGCTTGTTTTCTTTTTATTCCTAGTTCATTCAAATTTAAGCTATCAATTTTAAAATCTCCCCATTTTGCAATGGTATTTGAAGGTTTAATATTTTTGATGACGGGGTATTCAAAGCTATTATTTGTATAATAAGTTTGAGCATATTCTGATGTTAAGAATTTCATAAATTTTATTGCATTGTCTTTATTAGGGGAGTTTTTAAGTAATCCAATACCAGAAATATTTATATGAGCCCCTCTTTCATTTTGAGCTTGATTAGGAAAAAACACTTCTACTAATTGACCAACATGTCTGTCTAAGCTATCCGGAGAGGATTGTAGTAGTCCTATATAATAAGAGTTGACAATTGCAATGTCTCCAATGTTTGCAGCAATTGCTCTTATTTGATCTCTATCGTTTCCTTTAGGCTTTCTTGCGAAATTATCAACTAGGTTGTTACACCAGTTTAGTGCAAAATCTTCTCCGTGATGTGCAACTATAGAAGAAAGTAATGCTTGATTATATGAGTTTGTGGATGTTCTTACAAGAATTCTATTTTTCCATTTTTCGTTTGTAAGGTCTTCATATGTGGATAATTCTTCAGAATTGACTTTTCTAGGGTTATACGCAATGACTCTGGCTCTATAAGTAATTGGTAGCCAGTAGCCGTTGGCATCAATTAATTCGGATTTAATATTTTTACTTATCTCATTTATGTTAATTTTTGCTAACAGGTTGTCATTTGCAGCTTTATAAAGTTTGCCGGCATCTACCGTGATTAGTAAATCTGCAGGACACTTTTTTCCTTCAGTTTTGATTCTTTCAATAAGCTCATCTGAGCTAGCTTTTACAACATTAACAGTGATGTTGTTTTCTTCTTCGAATTTTTTAAATAGATCTTTATCTACTTGATAGTGTCTTTTTGAGTATATATTTAAAACTTCTTTTTGTTTATTCTTATTAGAACAACTAAATAACATCGCAAATAATAAAATCAATAAACTTTTTTTCATAATTTTTATTTTTTAATTGGTGCAAGATATGTAATTTAAAATAATTCTAAATAATATAATTTTAAAAATTAACTATCTAGATTTATTCTAAATAAATTAATTGTACCAAAATACATCATTAATTATATTTTTTCTTGTTTTTTTTGGAGTTGTTATGTGATTATATATTCCTAAATAGAATAGTCCTAGATTTCTTTCATTGGTCTTGAGATTTAAAAATTCGTTTAGTTTTTCATGTCCTTTTGGAGTGCTCCAGTAGCCCCCTATATTTTGACTATTTACACAAGAAAGCCATAAGTTTTGAACTGCCATTGCAGTTGCGGCAACTTCTTCCCATTCGGGTATTATTTTATTTTCACTTTTACGCATACATATACATATAACATGACTTGTTAAAGCAAATTTATTTATTAATTTTTCTTTTACATCATCTGAATTAATTTCTTGGATTTTAATTAATTCTTTTACTAAATCTAATTTACTTTTTCCTGAAAATATTTTAAAAAACCAGGGTTGTGTCATTTTATGAGTAGGGGCTGTATTTGCATTTTCAAGCAATTCCAAAATATGTCTTTTAGATATTTTTTCACCAGTAAACTGTTTAGGATATATTGATCTTCTTTTTTTTATTGATTTTGATAATTGAATATCTAACATTTTTTTATTAAGCTTTAATTATTAACTTAAATATAATTTAACCCCAAGAATTAAACAAAGATGAGTTTAAAAGAATTAACTATGCAGCAACATAAAAATGCCGAAAGACAAAAGTTTGCATCAATATTAATGAGCGGATCTATTCCGCCTATTTCATATTTACGATATTTAATTAATCAATACGGCTGTTATAGTGCATTAGAAAATCATATTGATTATATATTACCTGATAGTCGTTTACAAAGAAGTAAATATATACTTGACGATATTAATGAATTGAAAACCGAATTTAATATCGATACAAACGAGATTTTATCAAAAAGTTCTCTTAATTATGTTAAACATGTACAAGAAAATATTAAAAGTTTTGATGATTTTATGGCCCATGTTTATGTCAGGTATCTTGGTGATTTAAGAGGAGGTCAAATGATTGCAAAGAGGATACCGGGTACTGGTTTTTATTATCAGTTTGATCAACCAGATGAATTGGCAAAAATTATATATAATAAGTTACATGATGATATGGCTGATGAGGCTAAAATAGTTTTTAATTATGCAACAGAATTATTTATAGAGATGTATGATATTATGATTTCTAATAAAGAAATATAATAATACATAATTTAGAACGATTCTAAATTATTTTATACATTTGTGTTTAAAATTAATAGATAATGTTTAAATATTTTTTTTCTTTTATAACAACTTTTATTTTTTTTAATCTATCTCCTGCTCAAGGATTAGTTGAGTTTTCATTAGGTTCGGGTTATCAGTATGATATTTATTATTCTCTTTCAGAAGGCATTACTGCCTTCCCTGAAAGAACAAATTGGGATTTGTCATTTTCCACAGACATCTATGATACTAATATTAGAATTAATAGTGGCAATGGAGTAACTTTATATCATGTTTCGGATGATATTAATGATTGGAATAGTATTACAAACTTACCAACTGACGCAGTGCAACTTAGAAATAGTGAAACAGAGTGGGAGATAGGTGCATTTGTTAGTAATGCAGATGGCAGTTTAAATTATGGCTGGGGAAATTATAATCAACAAAGCCAAATTGTTCAGGGATCCAGTATTTATGTAATTAATTATAACTCTTTTTCTAAAAAGATAAAAATTAATAGTTTAATTAATGGTGAATATAATTTTTCAGTTGCAAATTTAGATGGATCTAATGAGGAAAGTATTAACATTAATACTTTGAATTATGCTTCTAAAAAATTCGTGTATTACTCTTTATTAACTAATGAAGTAATTGATAGGGAACCTTTAGATTGGGATATAGTTTTTACAAAATATGAAGCAGATTCTGTTACATTAAATGGACAAACTATGCCTTATGTTGTAACTGGAGTTTTGTCAAACGGAAATAGTATATCTCAATATGATGGTTTTATAGACTTTAATCCAGAATTTGAAGATCTATCTTTTAGTACAGATATTAATACAATCGGATATGATTGGAAAGAATATAGCGGACAATATACTGTTATTCCAGATAGAGCATATTATGTTTTAAGTCAAGATGAACAATCTTTATTTAAAATTGTTTTTCAATCTTTCTCTGGTGGACAGTCTGGAAATATGTCTTTCTTAATCGAAGAATTAGATTTTAATCCATCCAATATTCTTAATTATAGTAATAACAATTTTAATGTTTATCCGAACCCAAATTCAGGATCTTTTAATATTAATTATGTTGGTAATGATTCAAAATTAATTATTCAAGATCTCAAAGGACGAGTATTACACCAGGTAGTTGGCTCTATTTCAAAAATTCAATTTAATAATTTAAATAATGGCATTTATTTTGCAACAATAATTACAAATGATAATATATTTGTTCAACAAATTATTGTCAACTAATTATATGACTAGAAGACTTATTATTTTTATTTCTTTAATTAATGGATTAATTTATTGCCAGACTCCCACAGATCGAGACTCAATAGTATTACAAAATCCATTAAAAGAAGTTCTAATAACGGGTCAAATAGGTGGTCAATCTATTTCTCAATCTGTAAATAATTTAATTTTAATTACTTCAAAAGATATTAAGTCAACCGGATCTAATGATTTAGCTGAATTATTTAGTAATCAAGCATTATTTGATTTGAATGTTGACCCAGCTTTGGGTACTAGCGTGAGTATTCAAGGTATGCAGGGTAATAATATAAATATCATGATCGATGGTATACCTGTTATAGGTCGTAAAGGCAGTCAGATTGATTTATCCCAAATTAATCTAGCAAATATAGAAAGAATCGAAATTTTAAAAGGGCCAGCTTCTGTTATGTATGGCACTAATTCTACTGGAGGAGTAATAAATTTAATTTCAAAAAAAGACATAAATACAATTTTATTTAATTCATATTTAGAAAGCATCGGTGTTTATAATTTTAATATGGATGTTAATAAAACTATTAAAGATGTTGATTTGCACATAAATTTAGGTAAGTATAGTTTTGAGGGACATGGTGATGAGAGTGTTAGATCAAAATATTGGAAACCAAAGGATCAAACATTTGCTGACTTCAAAGTCCGTAAAAACATTCAAAATACTTCATTAGAGTTCAAAACATCTTTTTTTACTGAGGAGTTGATTGATTTAGGTGATGAAAACTTTTTTCCCCTTTTAGGCACTTCTACAGATTTACATTATCTGACATATCGTAATATTAATTTTTTAAAAATTAGTAAGGATGAAGAGAAATATAATTGGAATTATACAGGTTCATTTTCTCAAACAAATTTTGAAAAAAAACAATTTGATATTGAATTAGCTACAAATATTGCAACACAAACAATAAATCCTGATTATAATACTTTTGATAAATTTCAGTCATTTTTTAACAGACTAGAATACAATCGTTTCACTGAACTTAGGTATAAAAGTCAATTAGGTATAGATTTTAACTATGAAACAGTTGAGGGGACTAAAATACAAGATACAATTGCAAGTATACATAATTATTCTATCTTCACTCAGTCTAGTTTTGAACTAAATGATAAGTTGACAACTCAGTTAGGCTTAAGAGTGCCATATCATTCATTATATTCAACAAATCTTATCCCTTCTGTTCATTTAAAGTATGATTTTAAAAGTCAAAATCAATTTAGATTATCCTATTCAAGAGGTTTTAGATCGCCAACTATTAAAGAGTTATTTATGGAGTTTATTGACATAAATCATAATATTATTGGTAATTCTAATCTTAGTCCAGAAAAATCAAATGCATTTCAATTATCATTAAGCTTGTTGCCTAAAAATGATGATAAAGTGTACTGTTCCTTTAATATTGAGGGTTTTTTAAATTATTTAAATAACAAAATTGAATTAGCTAGAATTCAAAATACTGATGCATACACTTATTATAATTTAGATAAATCAATATATTATGGTTCAAATGTTTTTTCAAAGTTGAATATAAAATCTCAAAATAATACATTGAGCTCATTTAATATAATGTGGAATATGTTTTATATTAAAAACTCTTCTTTTAATTATAATCTTCCAAGACATAATTTAAGCTTGGCATATAAATATGAATATGCCATCTGTGATTGTGGTTTGAACATTAATTGGAAATGGAAATCCAAGTATGAGTATCAAGCTTATAATGACTCTAATGATTTACTTGTATATGAGCAACTTGGTTATCAACTTCTTAATTTTAATTTATTTAAGGAATTTAGTTCAATAAATACATCTTTAATAATTGGAGTTAAGAACTTGTTTGATATTCAAGATGTCAATTATGCTATGCAGGATGATGTACATACTGGTGATTTCTCTACAATATCTTGGGGGAGAACTATGTTTTTCCAATTAAGTTGGAAGCCTTTTTAAGTTTGTAATATATGAAAGCAATTAATCTCTTTAATAAATGGGTCGAACTAGGTAAAGATGGTGGTATGGAAAAAAATCATACACCCTCCGTAAATGCTATGTTGGAATTGATACCTTCTAAATTTACCAACTCTAATTTTGATTTTTTAGATATTGGCTGTGGAAATGGGTGGCTTGTAAATAAAGTGTCAAAGTTGAAAAACTGTACTAAAACTGTTGGAGTAGATGGTGCTAAAAAAATGATAGAAAAGGCTAGGTTAAATGATTCTAAATCACATTACATACAGTTAGATTTGAATAATATTTATTCATTTAAAGAGAAGTTCGATATTATATTTAGTATGGAAGTAGTTTACTATTTAAATAATCCTCAATCATTAATTAATCATGTTTTTGATAATTTATTAAATAAAGGTGGGATATTTATTATGGGTATTGATTATTACACTGAAAATAAAAAGTCATTAAATTGGCCACAAGATTTGAATGTTAAAATGTTTAAGGGGTCTATCTTAGAATGGAAGAAAATATTTATAAACTCAGGTTTTGACAATTCCTCAACACATCAAGTATGTGCTAGTAAAGATTGGGCTGGAACATTAGTTGTGCTTGGAACAAAATATTGAGCTATTATAGCCTTAAAATAGAGTTAGGGTAATTATAGCCTATATTTATGTTAAAGCCTATATATGGAACCCAATCACCAAGGTTATATTTTTCTAGTATTGTCATTTGTTCATTTAATAAAAAATGTGCACCAAAAGCAAGTTCTAATGATCCAAATATATCTTTACCAAATTCTCGTTCAAAACCCACAAGATATTGTGGTGAAATCATCGATGAGTTTTGATAATATGTAGAATTATTGAGAGGGTAATATGTTGATTCATTTCTAAAATTATCATATTCGTAATAATATCCAACTAATACTCCAGGTCCATGGTATAAATCAAAATCAAAAATATCATCACCAGTGTATATTTTTACTGATAATGCACTAAAATCATATGAAATATTTTTATTTGATTTGTCCCCATCTACCAAGCTTCTAGAGAAACTAAACCTTAAGTTAAAATCACTAATAATTGTTCTTTCATAATTTATTGCAATATTTGAGAAATTATTAAAACCTAAACCAATGTGGTGATTTTGGGCATAAATACTCGAAAATATTATTAGAGTGATGATTAAAATGTATTTTTTCATGGTGCTTTTTTTCTAAATTTAAAAAATTATTATTTATTCACTACATATTTCGATTAAACCTTCAGGTAAATCAACATTGATTATATTATTGTTTTCATTAATTTCCATTATTATTTCTTCAACAAAGGGAATTGGAATACTTTTATCATCTCTTTTAACAATAAATAATGGTTGAGGACTATTATGATTAATTTCAACAATTTCACCAATTAAGCCTTGCGTTTTGTCAAACATTTTATAATTAATTAGCTGATTTTTTTTGTTAAACGCTTCATCTATTATTGGATGATCACCTATTTTAATGTATATGTTTTTTCTCAAAAGATCTTTAGCATTTTCTCTATTAGTAATTTCTTTTGTTTTGACTTTTATAAATACTTTTGAGTTTAGCTGTATACTTTGAATACACATGGGATTTATATTGTTTTCAATATATATGATTTGAGTATTTATAAATAATTGAAATAAATCAATAGGAGTATTTAGTTTTATACTAAAAAGGCCATGTAATCCATGGCATTTTGCAACATGTCCTATGAGAATTTTATTAGTTTGATTCAAACATTAAGATTTTATTTCATCTTGTTCAGCAGCTGGTTCTTCAGCAGCCGGTTCTTCAGCAGTTTTTTCTTCAGCAGTTTTTTCTTCAGCAGTTTTTTCTTCAGCAGTTTTTTCTTCAGCAGCTGGTTCTTC
>NHIO02000016.1 GCA_002171975.2 Flavobacteriales bacterium TMED191 | reverse complement strand
ATATTGGTTCTTGGTCTTGTACACCACTAACCTCCCATGAACATGTTGCTAAATTAAACGTTGTAGTCTCATAACACTCTACTATTGGTTCTACATCCTGTACGCCACTAACCTCCCATGAACATGTTGCTGAGTTAAACGTCGCGGATTCATAACACTCTACTATTGGTTCTACATCCTGTACGCCACTAACCTCCCATGAACATGTTGCTGAATTAAACGTCGCAGATTCATAACACTCCACTATTGGTTCTACGTCCTGTACACCACTAATTTCCCATGAACATGTTGCTGAATTAAACGTTGCAGTCTCATAACACTCAACAGTTGGTTCTGTGTCTTGAAAACCAATATTAATCCAAGAACAAGATAATGAAACAAACTGATAATCATCCCAACAATTCTCGAGTGCAGGTTCTAAAGGAGGAAGAAGACATGAGTTGTCATCAGAACAAGCCTCCGAGTCATAATTACATGCCTCTGGATTAGTGCACCCAACTTCATATTCTGCTCCAATTTCAAAAGTTAAATTTGTATTTCCACCACAAGTCTGATCAAAAACAAAAAGAGTATAACTTCCAGTTGGAAGACTAGTAATACTATTTTCCTGAATGTCACCAGAAGGTGGAATAACTACAAGATTATAATTAGAATTAGGGTTTAGATTATTTAAAATAACTGCACCATCACTATCGCTAACGCATAAATTACTTGTCACGCTTAAATTAATATCATCAAATGATGTTGAAACATCTGCAACTTCAAAAATATTTATAGGATTGTTGGAATTAGGAAAAACCTGACATGATCCGGTATCAAAAATTTCAATATAATGTTCACCAACAGACAGACTATCTGTACTAAATTCTTCTAGAAAATAAGGACCTAAAGAAATTTCACCTTGACAAAAGCCATTAGTCCCAGGATAAATTGAACAAGGAGAAAATAAATCATTACTAATCCAGTTAACATCCGCCTCAAAAACATCTCCATTGGATTCAACTAACCAAATAATTTCTTCTCCATTTTGAGGACCATCAATATAATCTGATGTTGGATCATCACCAAAAATTGCCAACTGAAGATATCCTAGATTATTGACATCATTACTAAAGAATTCTAAGTTGCCAATTAAAGAGTAGCCACAAGTTGGATTATTGTAAAAAGCACCAATCCAATCTCCATCCTGCAAACCATTAAATCCGGATAACACAACACTACTGTTATCACTAAGAAATATATCATTGCCTTCACAGTCTGGCACTAAAGAAGTACCACCATCAAGAGTATTAAATTCTAAATCATTTATACCAACACTAATTTCAGAGACAAAATCACCATCAATCCAAACTTCATAAACACCTGTAGGACCATCAACAGAGCCACTTAATTCACCAAAACCATTAGGACAAGTTGCGTTAGTAATTAATAAAGTTTCTGCAGGAACTAACACATCTACGTCTGTAGGAACTAAAATATTATTAAAATTAAACTCACAATTATTGGAGAGAATAATTACATCATAATTACTTCCTGCTTCAACAGAGTAAACTATGTCATTAATTGAATTTGTAGTAATATCTAATTCATTTAAAACAACTATATTATCGTCTTCAAAAATAGAAATTGATAAATTCTCAAAATCAGATGCATCTGAAGAATTAAAATCAATCCATAGTTGCCATTGACCACACTCATTTGATGAATAAATATTGACGGATGTGTTACAAGTCGTTAATGATTGTACTTCATCACAAATACCATTTAAATCAACATCATTTATACAATTATTATCACAGTCGTAATATTCAAGAGGATAATTACAAGTTGCAATTGTATTTGCTAAAGGATTATAATTACAAGCTTGACTATCTAAACATCCCAAAATCATTGCTATACATGAACCATCGTCATAGTCAGCATTAATATCAAAATTTATTGCAGGCAAACCATCACCATCTAAATCAACAGTAATTCCATTATCTGTACAACCAGCATATTCGCAAGAACCATCATCTTGATTGCAATTATTACAAAAATTTAAAGCAGTTAAATCAAGACAGCCTGGACAATCATTGGAATAAGTACCAAACTCTATTGGACTAGAGTTGTTTGAGGAGTAAGTCCATTCTAAAATATTAAAATTAGGATACAACAACAGTTGACTATTAAAATCAAATACTGGATCTTGAAACACCCAAGGATTAACTCCTAAACTAGGCCCAAAACAACTTAATCTTTTTGCCCATCCACCATTAATAATTGTTTCAGCAGAATTGCTTGCCCAAAAATCTATTGTCTCTGGCTGAACTGGATCATCATCATTCCACTCTGGAGAATACAACAATTCAATAACACAATAAAAACCATCTGAAGTACCTCCATTAAAATTAAATCCATCTAATTGAACATCAGGAGAAAAACCATGTAAAGTTTCAAAATTTGCTGCATTTCTGGTAATATATATAAAATCACCTTCATTTACAGAGATAGCAGGTAATCTCCTGGCACCATTACTACTTTGACCAGCAGAAATTGTGTTGCTGGTTGCACACCCGTAAACACTTAAGTCCGCTATATCTTGATTAGCATACAATTCAATGGATCTTGCTTGGTTTCCAGATGTGCCAGTAGGAAGATTGGCATTAGGCCTTGAAATACCTGTAAGTATTAATGCATTTTGTTGTGCATAAATTATTGATAAACTGAAAAATAAAAAAAATAAAAAATTTGTTCTCTTCATAAAGCAAGCATATTGGATAGTGCTGTAATTAAAAAATACATAAGATTTAAAAATACACATTTTGAACGAGAAGCTAAAATTAATTAGTCTTTTATCCAAGTCAATTTTAAAGAGGAATTTATTGTAGCATCAACATGATTTATTAATTTGTCCTTAAATAATTTCCTATTTTTAATAATAGTAGCATTTTTAAATGTAGGTAATTCACCATCAGAACTAAAACAAAATGAATTATTATCTGGTTGAATTAAAAACTTTTTCGCTTTTATAGGAAAAACTGACTGGACACAAAATTGATTATCATTCCAATCATAAGAAGCCTCAAGCGAATTATAAATCAATCCTTTTTTTCTATAATGGTGTGCAATAAGACTTCCTTCTTTGTAAGGATTATTATTACTAAATGACATTGATTTTTGAAACATATCTATAATAAGTAAATCAAAATATAAAGTATGCTGTATTGAGGGCATCTCAAAATTAGAAATAGAGGAAAAAATGAAAATACTATCAGTATTGAGATTGTTTTCAATAGATACGGAGGATGTTTCTAATATAATAGTGCTATCAAGATTAAAAAACTGACAATAAGTATCTGCAGACATAACACTATTATTAGAAAAAAAATGATGAGACGAATTAAATAAATAATTTGAGTTAAATAATTTTCCACTTCCGTTCATATTATGACCATCAAAATATATATCACCTTTCAATCTCATATTAGAATATAAATTTATTGTATTGATCGGAGATTTAACTAAAAATTTTTTTTGATTAGGGAAATAGCTCAAGAGAATATCATTAGTACTGAATGATATTGAATCAAGAGATTCACCATTACGAATATAATTGACATTACCAAAAATTTGGTTTGAATTAATTTCAATCTTATCGGTTTGAAATATCAATTCATCGGATTTAAAAAACCCGTTTGCTGTTAAACCACTTTTATTTAAATATAAATCACCACTAAATAATAGTCTATTATCAAAAATATATGCAGAATCAATACTATTAATTTGTGTAGCAAGATTTAAATTATCATCAAAACTTAAAACACTTCTAAAATTAATCGTATCACTGGAGATATACATATTACCGGGAAAACTTAAATTTGACAATGAAATATCATAAATATATTTTAGTTCAAAAGGATCAACGATAAAACTACTTGCCTTATCAGTATACGCAAAATAACTTTTATCTAAAACTTGAAATCTTGGGAATGAATTTAATTTATCCAAACCAGACTTATTATTACAACTATCAACAAATAGTTGTGCGTCATCAAAATAAATAAAAGATGATGATAATTGAAATGTTCGATTATCAATAAAAGAAAGAACCGAATTAATATCAAAATCAAAATTAAAATTATGATAATCAAAAGCAATATTTTTTCCTGAGAAAATAAAGTTACCAATTTTGATATTTCCGTCCATATAAAAACTTTTATCATCAAAAAACTTAATTTTATTTTGCTCAATATCTAGTTGGAAGTCGAATCTACTTGTTATACTAACCTTGTCTAAAAGGTACAAATCCATTTCATTGTTAATCAAATCTAAATTAGCAATAGTATCAGAAACAGTTGATAAAGATTCAAATTTTAAATAATCATAATCTTTTAAACCAGCGTCATCAAAATTCAAAGCCCAGGAATTCACTTTAAAAGTGTTTGTAAAAATTCTAAAATCAACAATACCAAAAATCTCTAAATTAAGTATATGACTCATCGCTGCTTCTAGATCCAAATTAGCAAATGCACTGAAGTCAATTAAATCATAATAATTATTTACATCTTTATTTTTAACAAAATCCAATAAGACTGATAATATATTCACATCGTTTGCTACAAAATCACGATATCTTGATATATCAAAATAATGATCTGACTCTGTCAAAACCTTTAAATCTCGACCAATAGATTTATGAAAAAACAAACAATTATCAGATGTTAAATCAAAATCTAATTTATCAGCATAAATATTAAGTCCATGAAATTTATTTCTAATTGGATTAAGACCTCTTAATCCATCCCCTCTTTCAATTAAAAGTTTTTTAAGCTGATCATTATAAACCATATCTACGTGTGGGTGTGACAAACTACCAAAATTATTTTTAATCAGAAACTCAACATTAGATGCTTCAACACGCTCCTCCTCCAACTTAAAAGATGAAGCAAAAAAATTATAACTTGAGTTATCATCTTCAAAGAAAAAACTAGCTGGATTATTATAAAAACTAGTAAAATAAATCACATCACCTTTTAAACTTACACCGCTTGAAAAATTCATACCTTCAAAAACTTCAAATAAATTATTTTGATCATAAGACACAAAAGAATGAGCTTTATTTTCAGCAGCTAATTGATTCTTATAAGAACCATAACAATGACCATAAAATGATTTAGCTGAAGACATATAAACACTATCAGCACTAAAAAACTTTTTATTTAGATTGATCTCAAAATGCTCTAAATTAAAATCAATAGACAGATGATTATTATCAAATTTAACCTTTGCACTATTAGCTATAAAAGTATTAGATAGTATATCAAAATAGCCATTAACATCATTAAGAGTATTTTTGTTTTTCGAATTACTTAAAAAAATATTCGAATTAGATATAAAGAAAACAGGATGCTTATCGTCTTTAAATGTAAAATGAAAATCTCCATCATACGACCAAGTTAAATAGCTGCTTTGATGCAAAATGTCTTTAGAAAGAAATAAATTAGTTCTATTTAAAAATATTTTAAAATCAAGATTAGTATACATTTCCTTGCTAAATGATAAAAATTGCAAACAATGACTTAAAAATTTAGGTGGCAAATCCTGATCACTAAAATTGATTACTAATTGAAAAAAAGGAACATATCCATCATTAAAACGCATATTTCGACTCTTAAATTGACTAAGAACATGATTAATATTTTGTACTTGCAAATCTGTTAAAGATGAAGAAGCAATAAGTCTTTTAAACTGACGGTAATGTTTTCTTGCATTATTTGTAGAATTTTTAGACATTAAACTTAGATCATCATATATATCAAATTCAACAAACTGATTTTGAGCGTAAGAAAATCCAAATAAAAAAACTAAAAAAACTATTATTTTATATACACTACACATTGCCAATTATTTTCTTCATATCTATTTTGAAATGTTAGACCTAATCCAGTAGCTTTTTTATTTACAAGTAAAAAATCTGACACTAAAAAGCCACTTAAGATCAATATACCATTTTCCAACAAACGTTCAATATAATAATGCAATTCACTTAAAAGTACATTTCTATTAATATTCGCAAGAATGACATTAAAAAAAAAATTATGATTAAAATCCATAATACTAGTTTTATATATCGAAATATTAATACAGTTATTTAATAAAATATTTTCTTTACTATTAACATATGAATTAAAATCGATGTCAATAGCACAAATAGATTGAGCACCTAATTTACTTGCTAAGATTGATAAAATACCAGTTCCAGATCCGATGTCTAAAACAGATTTTGTATGCAAATTAATTTTAAATAACGATTTCATCATCAATATAGTTGTTTCATGATGTCCTGTACCAAATGACATTTTTGGATTAATAATAATATCAATTTTATCTTTAGTATCTAAATCATGAAAAGGAGCTCTAACAACACAATTGTTATTTACAAAAACTGGCTCAAATGAAGACTCCCAAATTTCATTCCAATTTTGATCTTCTAATTGAATAACTTTTAAAATACTAACGTCTAAATATTGTGCTAGATAACATTCTAATGAAACCCTATTAAATCCCGAATCTAGAATATAAGCATAGAGAGTTTTTTTATTATGTTCAAAACTATCAAAACCATAGTTAAGTAAGTGAGCAACAAGAAGGTCTTCTTGCTGTTTTGAAAACAAATCAACATCAAAAACGATTTGAAGAAAATTCATTAGCAATTTTAATAATATTAATAAAATTAGAAGCATCTAAAGAGGCACCTCCAACAAGTAATCCGTCAACATGATCATTTGACAATATTTCAACAGCATTATCTGAATTACAACTTCCACCATAAAGAATCGGAATCCTAAATCCAATAGATTCCCCAAATTTTAAAATCAATAAATTTCGCACATAAGTATGAACCTCTTCAATCTGAAGAGCAGTTGCAGTATTGCCAGTACCAATAGCCCAGATTGGCTCATAAGCCAATATCAAACTAGATATTTTTGCAACATCAAAATCAAATAAAACCTCTTGTATCTGTGATTTGATAAAATCTAAATAATTACCCTTATTTCTGGCATTCTTGTTTTCACCGAAACAAAAAATAGGTGACAACTTGTACTTGAAACACATTTGTATTTTTTCTTTGATAAAAAAGTTGTTTTCTAAAAAAAACTGTCTCCTTTCGGAATGACCAACTATAACATGTTTTACATATTTAGATAACATTTGAGCAGAAATTTCTCCGGTTAAAGCTCCATTCTCTAAATGTGAGACATTTTGTGCAACTAATGGAAAATCACTAATAGAAGAAATAACTGGCAAATGAATTGAGGGTGGAGAAATTAAAACATTAATGTGTTTTTTGAGATCACTAAACTTATTAAGTATATGTATATACTCAACAGCTTGAGCTTGACTTTTATTCATTTTCCAATTAGCTACAATAAACACCATACACTTTAAATTAATTAATAACAACTCTTGGATCTAACCAAAGATAAATTAAATCTACTAAAATGTTAATAATAATAAAACAACTAGCAATAATTAGAATAACACCCATTACTAAAGGAAAGTCAACGTTAATTAAAGCATCAACTAACAACTTTCCTAAACCATTCCATCCGAAAATATATTCAATAAAAACTGCACCAGAAAGCATCCCAGCAAACCAACCAGAACTTGCAGTAACAACAGAGGACATTGAATTCCGTAAAGCGTGAAATACAATAACGTAAAGCATACTATAACCTTTAGATAAAGCTAAGAGAATGTAATCGGAAGAAAGCTCATCTATTAATGCATTTCTTGTCAAATTTACAATCACAGCTAAAGGTCTTATTCCTAATGTTATAGCAGGCAATAATAAATTCTTTAAAATTAAAATTTCATCATCACCAAAATCATCTAAAACGTATAAACTTCCTGTTATATTTAAACCAGTTAAATATCCTAACTTAAATGCAAAAAAATATGACATTAAAATTGCAGCTAAAAAAGACGGCATTGACATACCTAAAATACTGAAAAATGAGATTAATCTATCCAACAAACTGTCCTTAAAATATGCAGAAATAATACCTAAAGGAATAGCTAAGAATAAAGCAATTAAAATTGATGTAAATGACAAAACCAATGTGTTAGGTAATGTATTTAGTATTAAAAAACTAATTGATTTATCTTTTTGATAAAATGAGTTACGTAGGTATGGATACTTTAAAATTATGTAGATATTATCACTAGAAAATAATTTTATTTGTTTTTTATATTCAGGACTATCTAAATGAACAGATATTGGAGAAAGGTCATTTAAATAATAAAAGTATTGTAAATATAATGGCTGATCAAAATAATACTTTGCATTGATTAAATCAATTTGTTTTTGATCATCTCTATCACCAAGCATCATTTTAGCTGGATCTGCAGGCATAATATTAAAAAGAAAAAAAATAATAGTAATGACACCAAGTAAAACTAATAGTGCATATAATAATTTATGAAAAATGAAACTAATCAATGTTTTTTATTTAACATAAATAGACCAATCTTCTGGTATATCACGCCAGTGCCATTTATTAGTAACTACTCCATTTTCTAACATTATTAAACCCGGATTTGAACGAATTATAGTCTTTAGAGTTGTTTGATCAACTGATAAATATAAAAAATCTAAAGTCTTTTTTGAAAGCACTTTCTTAACGTCACTTATCGATGAAGATGATAAACCAAAAACTGGAACTCCTACACTCTCCAATAAATCTAAAGTATTATTATTTATTTTTGTATGTGCTTTTACGTTTGTTTTTTCAATATCATAAGAAATAAATAATAATACTTTATCTAATGATAATATACTATCAGTTAAATCTAATTTCGTTTCATCACTAATGATATCAAAATCCTTTATAAGAGGTTCATCACCCTTTTTAACTAATTTAGTCTCTCTATCAACAAACTTTGCGCCATCTATTTTCCAAGGGTTTTCAGATGTAGAAAAAGTTTTTACGACACCATCTATTTCATAATACCATATATCTTCGTACTCATCTTTTTGCGCATCTTCAGGAAGCATTAGGCCTTCAAGAATATTTGAACCTACGCTATAAGCCCTAAAATCAACTATAGGTAAGTGTGATAGGCCATAAATAGGGACAAAAAATATCACAAAAAAAACAACTATCAAAGAACGATATAAAAAATTAGTATTTGAAATAGGATAAATGGTTTTATAAAAAAACAAAAGAAAACATGATACGATTAAAAAAATGATATCTTTTTGAAAAGAGAACCATGGTTCTAATTTCATAAAATCACCAAAGCATCCACAATCAGTTACAACATTAAAATATGCAGAATAAAATGTAAGAAAAGTAAAACTAATCATTAACAATAAATTAACTTGAAGTACAAGTTTTACAAATAATCCATAAATTAAAAAAACTCCTAAGGCAATTTCAAGAGCACAGATGAAAATAGACATAAATAAAGTCAACTCATTCATCCATTCTAAACCAAAAACCTCAAAATATTCCTGTAATTTATATGAGAATCCTAGTGGATCTAAAATTTTAACAAAACCAGAAAAAATTAAAAAAAAACCATAAGAAAAACGAAGTACATTAATCATGGTTTTTCTAGAAACAAGATTAAATAAACTTAATAGAATCGTAGTGCACTGGACAATAAATAAAGAGATTAATAATTTCATGATTTAGTTAATTTTATTAATGCAAAAATAGAATAATTGATCATATCAAAATAATTAGCATCTATACCCTCTGAAACAATCGTTTCACCTTGATTGTCTTCGATTTGCTTGACACGTAATAATTTTTGCAAAATTAAATCAGTAAAAGAACTTACTCTCATATCTCTCCAAGCCTCATCATAATCGTGGTTCTTAGCTAACATTAAAGTTTTTGCTTTAGAAACATAATTATGATAAAGTTCTGAAGCCTGATCTAAATTTAAATCAGCATTGTCAGCTAATCCCTTATCAATTTGAATTAATGCAATAATAGAATAGTTAATTATTCCTTGAAACTCACCTTCAACAGAATCATTTACTTGTTGCTTACCTTTTTCCTCAATACTCCTTATCCTTTGGGCTTTTATAAAAATTTGGTCTGTTAGAGAGCTGAGTCTTAAAATTCGCCAAGCACTTCCATAATCTAACATTTTTTTATTAAATAATTTACGGCAATTGTTAATTATTAAATCAAAACTATCTTCTGTATTCATTATAAAATTGTTGACATTTAATTATATTCAAAATTAAAATAATTAATCAATCTTAACATGCCAAAGGCGAGTTTTTATACAAATTTAATACACAAAAAAAATAAACCATTAATCATGGGTATTCTTAATTTAACTCCCGACTCATTTTATGACGGAGGAAAATATATCGACATCCAAAAGAGTATTAAACATATTAAAAAAATGGTTCATGAAGGAGTTAACATAATTGACATAGGAGCCGTATCCTCTAGACCTGGGGCAAATGAAATCTCAGTTGAACAAGAAAGAAAAAGATTAATTCCAGTTTTAAAAAAAATAAAAGAAAAATTTCCGCAAATATATCTATCTATTGATACATATCGATATCAAATTGCAGAGGAAGCAATTGAAATTGGTATTGATTTAATTAACAATATTAACACAAAGAAGGAGGAAGACAGAATGTTAAAAATTATAAAAAAAACTAATACTCCTTACGTTCTTATGCATATAAAAGGAGAACCTTCAATCATGCAGAACAATATACAATATGATAATTTTCATAATGAGATAATCTATTATTTTAAAAATTATATTAAAAAATTAAATCAATATGGAATTTCTAATATTATTTTAGACCCAGGTTTTGGTTTTGGCAAAACAATGGAACAAAATTATTTATTGATAAATATGATACCTAAATTAAAACAATTTGGATATCCGGTATTAACTGGAATATCTAGAAAGTCCATGATTAGTAAACTTTTAAACATCATGACAAAAGACACTCTTAATGGAACTTCGTGTCTAAACACAATCGCATTAATGAAGGGCACTGACATAATAAGGGTACATGATATTAAAGAGGCTAAAGAAATTATTGAGATTTATAATAAAGTAAAACAAAATGAGACAATTAAATAATATGCCTCCCAAATTGTACGTAAGAACTTTAATTATTTTTGTTTTTTTAATTTTTTTTTCATGCAATACAGACCATCAAACGGTATCACGTAAAATTACTAGTAAAGTAATATCACTAAGTAATTTTAATAGCAGCAAAATTGAAATTAATAATAACGGAAAAGGGAAAGTAATATTTACTTTAGATCCTGAATGCCCTCTTTGTCAATCCTATACAAAAGAAATCAATAGTTTATTTCAAAAATATAATGAACACATAGATTTTATCAATGTCTTTCCATCAAAAGAATATAACTTAAAAAAAATAAAAGACTTTAATCAAAAAAACCACTTGTATATTCCAAATATAATAGACACAAATCAAATTGTCACTAATTACTTAGATGCACAAGTCACACCTGAATGTTTTCTACTTGATAGTAATTTAAATATTTTATATAGCGGACTAATAAATGATTGGATTAAAGAAATTGGACGCAAGGGTCAAACTATTAACAATCATTATTTAAATGACAATATTACTCTTTTTCTCGAAAAAAAATCAATTATTATTAATAAGACTAAAGCAATCGGATGTATCATTCAAAAAAATTAATAAAATATATTCTCACGATCCTAACTTTAAGCGGTTGCACAAAAAAAGAAATATATTTTCATAGTAATGTAAAACCTATTGTTCATCAAAAATGTGCAATATGTCACAACCCAAGTGGCTCTGGACCATTTGATTTAATTACATATAAAGACTTCAGAAAACGCAGTGATATGATTAGTGAAGTGATAAATAAAAATTATATGCCACCTTGGCCAGCAGATTCAGAATATAGAAGTTTCACAGGCGAAATAACCCTCTCCAAAAAAGAAAAAGAAATAATTAACAAATGGATTAGAAATGGAGCCAAGGAAGGAGCTAAAACAGACGATGTCTTTTTAAGTTTTAATAAAAAAAAATCTTCTCCAGACCTTGTAGTCACAATGGACAAAGCACACATAACTAATAATCTTAATAACGATGAATTTTTCATGATGAAGTTCCCTCTTCATCTTAAAAAAGACACATTTATTAGAAGAATAGAATTTATTCCTGATAATAAACAAGTTGTACACCACATGAATGCTCACTTAATTTCATATAAAGAGAATGAAAAAAAAAACATCTTCAAAGGCAAAAGGAAAGTGAATACAGAATTACACTCTGATTCGATTGCTTTTCAAAAACTTGACTTATTAAATGACAATGGTACATACCCAATACTAACACCCTCTGTTGCTAATTATTTGCCGGGTTCAGAATCTATTCAATATCCTGAAGGAATTGGGGTTCTAAAAGCAACAAAGAAAAATATCATCTTAGTCAATGATTTTCATTATGCACCAACAACTTACAATCAAAAGGATAGTTCATACTTTAATATATATTTTAGTTCTTCACCACCTACAAGAGCAATAAAGGAAACTCAACTTGGAACATTTGGCATTTCTAAAATTACTCCTCCACTAATAATACCTCCAAATCAAATAAAAAAATTTAAAACCAAAGCCCTAATTACACAAGATATTTCATTATTAACAATTAATCCTCATATGCATTTACTTGGAAAATCTTTTTTAGCTTTTGCTGTTACGTTAAATAATGATACTATTCCACTGATTAAAATTGATAATTGGAATTTTAGATGGCAATATTTTTATACTTTTAAGAAAATGCTGAAAATACCTGCGGGTTCTGAAATTGTTGTAGAAGCAACATTTGATAATACTGTAAATAATCCAGACAATCCATTTTCTCCTCCGAAAGAAGTATCTGAAAGAAAAGACTTTAACGGAAAAGGAAGTATGAAAACATCTGATGAAATGCTTCAGTTCATTATTAATTACTTGGATTATCAAAAAGGAGATGAAGACATAGTACTAGGTTCTTAATAACTCTTTATTTATATTTTTGACAATTGATGGACCATTGTATATGAAACCTGTATAAAGTTGAACCAAACTTGCTCCTGCATTTAAAAACTCTAAAGCATCAATTCCGTTCATAATACCACCAACAGCAATGATTGGTAAAGATTTACCTCTTTTAGAATGTATATATGATATGATTTTTTTAGATTTATTTTTTAATGGGGCACCACTTAAACCACCATTACCAATTTTATCTAAAAATATAGACTCGCTCTTTAACATTTCTCTTTTTGAAGAAGTGTTGGTCGCAATTATACCAGAAATATTAAACTGATCAATTAGCTCTAAGATTTCATCAATTTGTGGATAATTTAAATCAGGAGAAATTTTAATTAAAATTGGCTTTCTAAAATCTTTTTGATTAAGTTTTTGAATATCTGACAGTAATTTTTCTAAATAATTTTTATTTTGTAATTGTCTTAAACCAGGTGTATTTGGTGAACTAATATTTAATACTACATAATCAACATGTAAAGCAATTTGCTTAAAACAAGTTAAATAATCCTGATGAGCAATTTCATTAGGTGTGATTTTATTTTTACCAATATTTCCACCAATTATAACATCAGTATATTTTTTTTTCAATCTTTTAACTATTAATTCTATACCATCATTATTAAATCCCATCCTATTAATTAAAGCATTGTCATTGGGCAGCCTAAACAATCTTGGCTTATCATTACCAGATTGAGGAAGAGGAGTAACAGTACCAATTTCTATAAAACCAAATCCAAAAGATGAAAACTCATTGAAAACTTCTGCATTTTTATCAAATCCAGCAGCTAGACCAACAGGATTTTTAAAATTTAAACCAAAAATATTTCTCTCTAGTCTACGATTATTTATACAATACAAATAACAAAAAAGAGAATAAACTCCGGGAATAACAAAAAGACATTTTAATAAATAGAGCACCATATTATGGGAAAACTCCGGACTAAAAAAAAATAAAAATCTTCTTATAATATGCTTATAAATCATATAGTATCAAAGTTAAACAAAAAAAGGCACAAATTTGAGGTGTTAAAAAACAGAAGTTAAGTAATAATTTTTTTATTTTTATATCATGTTTAAAAATAGTTCAGGTCGAAAACTGATATTTCACTGCACATTATTATTATTTATAATTAATCTTCCGTTATTTGGATGTGACACAACCCCTACACTTTCTGCTGGTAATGTTATTGATAATGGAGATGGAACATATTACATGGACATCTCTGCATGCATTGGATCTGGTGGTTCATTAGATGGATTTGATTTATACTTTAATAATGATATTAATATAGTTGGAACAACTGTAACAGAAATTACAGCACCTACTACAGGTAATGTCGCAACTGTAACTGTTAGTAACGGAATGTGGTTAGCAACCTATAACGGGGTTGATTATTTTGATCCCGGGGGATTTGGCATAGATTGTATTGATTTTGGAATTATTGTTGACAGTAATCCAGAGGGTGGCACAATATGTAGTCTTGGAATCAATGAAGACTGTCTTGGTTTTACACAATTAGATGAATTTATAACATGTGGGACCATACCTGGTCCATGCTTACCTAATTACTTTATAACTGATAATGGAACTATTGATAGTGATGTAATACCCGCTGGACAAAACTGCAACTTTGCCCCTTTTAATGATGAGATTATTGAGCTTACAGTTTCATGTGACGGAAATTTTAATATTTCTCTTACACAAGACCAAAATTTAAATTTTCCAGGTGAATCTTGGCTTACAGTCGCAGTTGGTTGTTGTAGTGGTGAAATTGAACAAATAAGTTCATTTGGTTTTTTAGACCCAACAATTACAATAGACACATATCTAACTGTAGGAACCTATTATATTATTGTAGATATTTACTCGGATACTTTTACACCGGGGGACTATATATTAGATATTACGTCTGATGCTGATGTAACATTAGTTAGTACATCAGAAGCAGGGCAAAATCAAAATATATGTACAACAAATACAATACTTAATGGAAATACACCAACTGGCAACAATGAAATCGGAAATTGGTCGGTAGTAAACGGGGGAGGAATATTTAGTAACCCTAATGACCCATTTAGTGGTGTAACTAATTTAAATAATGGAGTAAATATATTCCAGTGGGAAATATCCAATGATTGTATTTCCTCAACAGATCAGGTTTCTATTAATGTATCTAATAATATCGATTTACAAATACCAGATACACTTTACTGCTTAGAACAAATTCCTCTAATAATTGATGGAGGCGATAATAGTGGAGAATGGAGTGTTGAACCAAGCTTTAATGTAACAATTGATAATACTAATTCTAATAATACATTTGCTAACGTAAATGCATATGGAGATTATATATTTACATATTCCATATGTGGCGAAGATTTTTCATCTACTACTAGCATGCAAAGTATAGAACCTTCAATAACTTCATCCTCCAACACTTATTTTTGTTTAGAAGATTTTCAATTAAATACTATTATCAATGGTGATCCTGGATATTGGGATTATGAAGGACCTTATATAGCAAACTTTAACAATATTACCTCATTATCTCCAATTATCTCTGTAGAAGGTTACGGTACATATATTTTTACGTATTATGCTTGTGGAACAAGTACAAATATCACCATTAGCATGGAGGGACAAGAACCTACACTTAATGGTCCTGACGAAGTTTATTGCCTGCAAACATTTAATGTGTATGCAGAAATATATGGTGATCCTGGATATTGGAGTGCTGAAGGTCCTGGATCTGTAACTTTTACTAACTCTAATGAACTTAACACTTCTGTATTAGTTGATGAGTATGGGACTTATATTTTAACTTATAACGGATGTGGTGTAAACAATAGTATTATCATAAATTCAGTTGAAGCGAGTCCACAAATAACACTACCAATTGACAATAATTTAAACATTAACTGTGATTTATCAACTAATTTAGAAGCTGTTGTCCTTGGTGACCCTGGCTACTGGGTTGCAGAAGGACCTGGAAATATTTCATTTAGCAATCAAAATAACTTAAACACATCTGTAACAGTAGATGAATATGGAAGCTATGATTTTTACTATTTTGGATGTGGTACAGAAAGTGAGCCTGTTACAATTAATTTTAATAATATCGAGCCCCAAATTGATACAGATAGTGATATATATTGTCAGTTATCAACTGAATTAAATGCAATAACAGAAAGTTCAACCGGAATACAATGGTTTCAAAATAACCCACAAAATAATTCAACTGCATCATTTAGCAACCCTAATTCATCTACAACTCAAATAAATGTAAGTGACTATGGAACATATGAAATTGGTTTTACCGCATGTGGTAATACTATATTTACAGAAGTAAACTTTCTACCTGTTGAACCATACATAATAGCTCCTAGTTTTCAAAATTGTGTATTAAATACAACATTAATTGCATATACAGATGATCCTAGTGGTGGAGGTCCATGGACACAAACAGGTGGTACGACTGGTGCAACATTCTCAACAGGAAATTCAACAATGACAGAGGTAGTAGTGCCAAATTTTGGTGTATATGAATTCACATATGCAGCTTGTGACACAGTTTCGAGTATTACAATTGGTTTTGAATGCCCAATTGAAATTCCTAATACACTAACACCAAATGGAGATGGGAATAATGACTTATTTATAATTAAAAATTTAAATCCTGAAATTTACTCAAAAAGTTATTTTACAGTTTATAACAGATGGGGACTTGTCATATATGACGCAACAAATTATGGCATCAATACTACTTGGTGGGATGGAAAGAAAACTTTTGAAAATGAAACAGTGAATGACGGTGTGTACTTTTACGTCCTTGAATTATTTAATCAATTAAACCAACAATGGGAGGAACATACCGGACAAATTAATATTTTTATATCAAATTCATCATCCTCAAATGAAAACTTTAAAGATGATGAATTTAATCAAATAATGGATAAATAAAATTACTTCTTCCTCTCGGAACGCACTTCCAATGTCATAGGGTTAATTCTTTTTTGAATTTCATTAAAATCCTTGACTTGCTTCTTCTTTAAACAAGGTATAATAGTTTTATTTCTCTTTTCAGTGAATCTTAAAACATATTCTTGCATTTGCTTCTTTGACTCCATTGATGGACGGTCACCTCCCTTGGTTTTCATTTTATTCTGACCCTTTGCAATGGAATTAGCATACTCAGAATATGCATTCATGAAAATTGCTTTTTGTTTAGAATCTAATTTTAAATTCTTTGACAAAAAATTTACAGCCGTTACGGTATTTTTCTTTAGATATGCTTTTTCTTTTACATCTGCCTTACTATTACTTTGTGCAAATGAAAATGACATAGCTAAACCTAAAAATATACTTAATAATAAATTCTTCATATCATCTGATTTTTTTTAATTAATAAATATGTATGCTTATTTAACTAAATTAATAATATTTTATTGTAATAACTAATATAAAATTATTGGCAGGTAGGAAAAAAACAAAATAATTCAAACAAAATTTTATTTTTGTTTACTAGAAAAATGATACCCAATAGTGAAATGAATAGACTGTAACTTAAAATTATTATTTAAAACTGGTGAAGAAACATTAAAATCATTATAATTAATTTGAGTATAATCGGTGTTATAAATCTCAAAAAAATCATTATCCTTATTAGTGAGTTCTCTGAAAAATTCAAGAACACCTAAATTATATCTTAATGAAAAATATGCATTTTTAGTTTCATAACCTATACCTCCAATAATTGCTAAATTCCATTCAAAAGGCCACTCATTAACATCAAAGCCGTGATTATTAACTCCGGTATCAGAATCAAATAAATCATAAGTAACCTGATCAAAAAAAAGTCGTTCATAGTCAATGTATGAATTATCTACATCAAATGTAGCTAATGTAGTGGATTGTTTTGCTTTAACTAAATAACCAAATTTAGCTCCTATTTGAACAAAAGAATTTTTAGTAGGATAAATTTTCACTACAAATGGAAAGTTTAAATAGTTTACTCTCCAAAAATAATTAGCAATTTTATATTGATTATTATTATCTAAGCCTGTATTAGGATTAGTGTTGAAAAATGCTGAACCATTTTGACATACAATATGATTAAAATCTAATTCTTCATATTCAATCTCTGCTTGAACTGACACACCCTGACCATTATTATTATCAGTAACAACCATATTCATTTTTAATCCAAAAACCTGGCCATTAAAAAACTCAAAATTAGATAAATCACCGTCACTCATAACTCCAATATTGTTGAAGAAAGAAATATCATCATTGTAATTAAAATTTAATAAACCTTGAGTGTTTTCAACACCAACTAATGCATTGTGGTCATAAACAAAATTATAACCAATTGGAGAACCAAAATAAAATCCAATCGAAGATCTTTGACCATAAAAGAAAAAAGAAATAAATAAAGACAAAAAGAATATTATTTTTCTCATAGATGATGTAAAAAATTAATTGATAGTTAATTTTAATTAATAATATGTGACCCTGAAAGGATTCGAACCTTTAACCTCCTGATCCGTAGTCAGGCAGAAATACTTATACTTTGTGAGAGTATTAATTCAGGCAATATGAGTAATAAAAAAAATAATTTTTTCATATAAATTTTGT
>NHIO02000015.1 GCA_002171975.2 Flavobacteriales bacterium TMED191 | reverse complement strand
CATATTTATAATATAACATCCATCTTCAAAGCAATAGTTTCCGCAATAACTTCCTCCATTTATTCCTGAACTACAAAGTTTTATTAATAAAAAATATATAATTTCTAAAAAATTAATAATTGATAATTATTTAAAAAAAAAATTATCAAAATTCAAACAATTGTATCCGTTATTACTAATTATTATATATATAACTTTATCCAGTTTATTTTTAAATATTAACAATCTGAATGTCAAAAGCATCATGATTGATTTTATGGGAATTTTCTTTATTGTATTTAGTTTCTTTAAATTTTTAGATTTGAAAGGATTTAAAGATTCATTCCACAAATATGATTTGATTGGTAAGAGGTCCAAAATATATTGTTTTATATATCCATTAATTGAAATTACTATTGGTCTTTTTTTACTAAACAGATTTCAAATCAATTTAAGTTTATATATTACAATTATGATTTTACTATCAACTACAACAGGAGTTATTCAAACTCTAAGAAAAAATTCTAACGCTAAATGCGCGTGTTTGGGCACTGTATTAAATCTTCCTATGACAGAAGCTACATTAATTGAAAATATTACGATGATAATAATGAGTATTCTTATTTTAAATTCAAATACTTAAAATATTAAAAATAAAAACATGGAATTATTGTTTATTTTTAATCATTACAAATTTATTTACTTTTATTAAAATGGATAAGAATATTTTTGGAGAACCATTAAAGCTATGTTGTTCAAAACCACTAACTGGTTATTTTAGAGATGGTTATTGTAGAACAGATAAGTCCGATTACGGTAGTCACACGGTGTGTGTTATAGTAACTAAAGAATTCCTTGAATTTTCAAAACTCAATGGTAATGACCTCACAACTCCCAACTCAGATTACTTATTTCCAGGGCTAAAACCTGGAGATAAATGGTGTTTATGTGCTTTAAGATGGAAAGAAGCTTTAGAGGCTGGGTGTGCTCCACAAGTTGAATTAGAATCTACTGACGAAAAAGCATTACTAATAATTAATATTAATGACCTAATTGCACATGCAAAAAAATAAAAAATTTAATTTTGATTATTCTTACTTATCGCTACCTAATCAATTTTACAGTATTACAAAAACAAATACATTTCCTAAACCCAAAGTTATACTACTAAACAAAAATCTCTGTAGCTCTATTAATCTCATAATTAAAAACCATGAAGATCTAATTAAATTATTGTTTACAAAAGACAAAAAAATCAAATCATTTTCACAAGCCTATGCAGGACATCAATTTGGGTATTTTACTAAGTTAGGAGACGGGAGAGCTGTCATTTTAGGCGAACACAAATCAATAGATAAACAAAAAGTTGATATACAAGTAAAGGGAAGTGGTAAGACTCCATACTCTAGAAATGGAGATGGAAAAGCTACATTAAAATCTATGTTAAGAGAATACTTAATAAGTGAAGCTATTCACTATTTAAATATTCCTACTTCAAGAAGCTTAGCAGTATTAGAAACAGGAGAAACTATTCAAAGACAAACTTTAGAGGAAGGCGGAATACTTATAAGAGTTATGAAAAGTCATATTAGAGTTGGAACTTTTGAATATGCGTCATATTTCTGTTCAGAAGAAAATTTAAAAAGTCTTGCATCGTATACAATAAATCGGCTATACCCCGAAATCAACGATTATGAGAATCCCTCTCTAATTTTATTAACAAAAGTAATGGAAAAACAAATTGATTTAATAATAAACTGGATGCGTGTTGGTTTTATACATGGCGTAATGAATACAGACAACACATCAGTATCAGGTGAAACGTTTGACTATGGGCCTTGTGCATTTATCAATGAATTTAATACTGATACAACTTATAGTTCTATTGATCATAATAAAAGATACTCATTTGGAAACCAAGCAAGAATTATCAAATGGAATATTTCTAGGTTTGCAGAATCTCTTTTACCCATAATACATAAAAACAAGGAAAAAGCGCTCCAACTCGCTCAAGACATAATTGATAGTTTTGATGATTTATGGGAGCGAAAATATTATGGCATGATGCTTAATAAAATTGGAATTGAAACAAATAATAAAATTTCATATCCATTAGTAGACAGACTTTTACATTTGATGAAAAAAAATAGAGCAGACTACAACAATACATTTCTATCATTAACAAAAAATAATTTAAGTAATAATGAATTAAACAATGATTTTGAATATATAAGATGGAAAAAAGAATGGAAAAAAAATATTAATACAAAAACAAAGACACATATTGCCAAAAATCTTATGAAAACAAATAATCCAGTTATAATTCCAAGAAATCATATCGTTGAAAATGCAATAGAAGAGGCAAGTAATGGAAATATGAATTCATTTCAAAAATTATTAAAAATCATTAAAAAACCATATGGATATCAAGAAAAACTAATCAGTTACATGAAGCCTCCAAGCTCAGATTTTGAAAAAAAATATAAAACATATTGTGGCACCTAAATACAATATATTTTAGGGATTATTAATTAAAATTAAATAAATTAAGAATCAACAAAAATACAATTAGCAACCTTCTTTGCATTGCTCACTAAAATGTCAATATTGTCATTACCATAAGCAAGTGCAACTGCCATTCTTCTAAATTTATGTGCAGAAGGTTTACCAAAAATCCTAAAATCTGTATTTGGAAATTTAGCCGCCTCTTTTATTCCTAAATAAGTTGGTGGATTATTAATTTTCTTATCAGCTAAAATAACAGACGAAGCACCATTTCTAACTAAGGAAATATTCAAAACAGGTATTCCTAAAATAGCACGAGAATGCAATTCAAACTCTGTGAAATTTTGTGTACCAGCTAATGTAACCATACCAGTATCGTGAGGCCTTGGTGATAATTCAGAAAAATAAACTTCATCATTTGCAATAAAGAATTCCACGCCCCAGATTCCATTACCACCTAAAGCAGAGGTTACACTAGATGCCATATCTTGAGCTAACCTTAAATGTATTTCATTCATATTCATTGGTTGCCAACTTTCCTGATAATCACCTCTTTGTTGGCAGTGACCTATTGGTGGACAAAAAAGAGTATTACCATTATTTTGTGTAAGAGTTAATAATGTAATTTCATAATCAAAATTGATAAATTCTTCAATAATTATTTCATTTAAATCCCCTCTGGATCCAGAAATAGCATAATCCCATGCATTTTGAATATCTTTTTTGTTTTTAACAATTGACTGTCCTTTACCAGAGCTAGACATTAGAGGCTTCACAACACAAGGAAAACCAATTAAATCTATGGCATAAATTAACTCATTTAATGTTTTCGCATATTTATAATTAGCAGTTTTTAAACCTAGTTCTATAGAAGCAAGATCTCTTATTGCTTTACGATTCATAGTATAATTAACTGCCTTTGCAGATGGTATTACAGTGATATTTTTTTTTTCATAATCATAAAAACGTTCTGTTCTAATACTCTCTACTTCAGGTACAATAAAATCAGGATTATGCTTTAAAACAATTCTATCTAACTCTTCACCATCTAACATGTTAATAACCTCAGATTCGTGGGCAACTTGCATAGCTGGTGCATTCTCATAATTATCAACAGCTATTATATATTGACCTAGTCTTTGCATAGAAATCACTAACTCCTTTCCTAACTCACCTGAACCAAGTAATAATATTTTTTTTCTCATAATTAAAAATAATATTTTTAGAAATTAATTTATAGTAAATTACATAATCTGAGTCTTTAAGTAATTAAAATACTGAAAAAAATGACTAACTATCTAATTGTTAAATCTAAATACTAAAAATAACATATTAAGATTAAGAAATATTTTTCAAAATAATTAAATTTAAAACATGAATAATATAAATCCTTATAATAATTCTGAAAAGAAAAAAACTCAAATAATAAACATGTTTGATAATATTTCTCAGACATATGACTTGCTGAATAAGCTATTATCTTTTCGAATGGATTATATATGGAGAAAAAAATTAATAAAATACATCAATAACAGTCCTGAAAAAATACTTGATATTGCTACTGGAACTGCTGACCTTGCTATTATGGCAGCAAAATATACTAATGCAAATATTACGGGTATTGATATATCAAATAAAATGTTGGGAGTCGGAAATAAAAAAATTAAAAAATTTAAATTATCAAACAGAATATCCTTGCAATTAGCTGATGCTGAAAACTTACCATTTAAAAACAACTCATTTCAAGCGATTACTTCAGGATTTGGAGTTAGAAACTTTCAAAATATCAATTTAGGTTTGTCAGAAATGCACAGAGTTTTAGAAAAAGATGGTATCTTATTAATTCTTGAACCATCAAAACCATCAATATTTCCTATAAAACAAATTTATAATACCTATTTCACATATGTATTGCCTTTTTTAGGAAAAATAATATCTAAAGATAAAATGGCATACACATATTTAATAAATTCTGTTAATGAGTTTTATACAAAAAAAACATTCCTAAAGAAACTGAAAAAAATTGGCTTTAAGGACTGTAAACATATACCAATAACTTTTGGAATAGTCTCATTATACATTGCTAAAAAATAAAAATGGAGATTGAATTAATCTTACTGTATCAAACTTAACATCTCATTTGGATAAGAAAAATTTTTAATAATATTAAAAATCAAAAAATAATTACTCACATAAATAAAATGAATAAATAAACCGATGTAATTAATGATTAAATTTATTAAGTGAATATTTATCAATCATTTATTTTAATACCTTTTTTTACTTTATCAAAGGTAGATACAATTTATTTTACTAGTAGCAACCCATTTTCTTTTAAAGACATTATTGAAAATTTAGAATCCCAAGAGGAACAACAAGTTTATGGAGTTCTCAAATTCCCAAAAAAATTAACAAAGACTAAAATTCCACTAATTATTGCTTTTTCTGGAAGCGAAGGATGGGCAGATCATCATTATGAATACTTAAAAATATATAGAGAACTAGGTATAGCAACTTTTGAAGTATGTAGTTTTAAAAGTAGAGGAGTTTTATCTACTGTGGGATCACAAACAGATATTACTACAGCTATGATGGTTTTAGATGGTTACAAAGCTTTTGAAGCGCTTAGCCAGCACATTAATATAAACTCTAAAAAAATTGGAATAACAGGCTGGAGTCTTGGTGGAGGAGTCACATTATTTTCTGCATGGAATCCATTAAAAATGGCTATAAATAATGATGTAAATTTTGCAGCACATTTAGCACTATATCCACCTTGTATAGTAAAACCAGAAAATCTAAATTTTTCTAATTCACCTATACATATTTTAATTGGAGAATTAGACAACTGGACTCCTGCACAAGCTTGTGTAGATTTATTACAATTAATCAATCAAAGCAATATTGATTTAACTGTGTACCCAGACGCTCATCATTCATTTGACAGAAATTCAGAACCTACTATTAACAAAAATGGTTATGTCTTAACAGATTGTCGATTTAAAATGAAGAAAAATGGAGAAATAGTAATGAATTTTCTAAACATTCCTATGTCTTCTCCACTCTTACAAAAAATAGGTCTTGCCTCATGTGTGAAAAGAGGCCCTACATATGGTGGAAATCCAATAATAAAAAATAAATCAATAGAGTTTTCTAAAGAATTTATGAAAAAACATCTTTTAGATTAGGATATGCTTGTATCTACATATGAAAAGTTTATTTTAAAATAATTTTTTTATCAACAGTACCATCATCAAAGAAGCGAATTATTAATCCATTGTAATTGCTCTTGACGTCAGAACCTAAAGTATTTACAACGTGAACTAATCTTTTATTGTGAACTAATTCAGAATTTAAATTAATTGAATTAAAATCTAGCTTAAGACCAATAGGCCTATGATCAGACACATTGTAGTCATAACTATTCCAACCACCCATATAATCATCAATTTTAATTACTGAAATAATTGAATTAGAATTTTGCAGTTCGTCAAAAAGTTCGTCAGTAATAAGCATATGATCTAGATGAGATGGCCAACTAGGGTAAGACCAATCTAAACTATTGCCTTGTGCAATTTGCATATCTGCGAAAAGATAATTTTCATTATCATCAATAAAACTTTGAAATACATTATTTGGAACAGCATCTATTAAGTTGTCATTCAAATCTCCTGTAATTATAACATTTGTGTTTGAAAAATTATTATCAATAAATTGTTTTAAATAAATAACTGCTTGTAACCGTCTATATTCCTCGTCATTAGAGTTGTTAAAATCTAAAATACCATCACCACAACATTTAAAATGATTATTAATGATAATATAATCATTACCAAAAAAAGAAAAATCAAGTACTTGTGGTGACCTTGGGAATGCACTCCAATATGGATTAGATGTAAATATTTCATAGATAGAATTCACTTGAATGGTATTAGAATTGTATACATAGGCTAAACCTCCATAATAACTACTTTTAAAATGACACTCATAATTTGGAATATTTGAGATAATTTCTTTTAAAAGTGTAGTGTCTTCAATTTCCTGTAGTGCATATATATCAGCCTCTAAATTTGTAATAATTTCTTGAACATAAGTTGCAGTTGTATTAGTCTTTGGAAACCATTCTATATTCCAACTCACGATATCAAGAGAAGATTCAGTTCCAAATAGTAAATCATTAAAATTTTGTGCTATTATAATTTGATTAAAAAACAGAATTATAAAAAAAAATTTATTCATAAAAAGAAATTTAAATCAAGATAATATATTAAACATAACAACTTAAAATGAATGTTATTTTAGATATTCTAACACTTTTTTATTAAAAATTGAAGGCTTATCTATATTTACAACATGTCCAGCACCTTCAATAGAATAATAACTATGTAGATTGTTTTTTGATGAAAATCTTCTAACATCTTCGGAAAATAAATAATCATCTGTGCCTGATAAAAAAAGAATATATTTATTAAAGTTAATTGGTTTCAAATGAAGAATATACTTTTTTAAATCAGGTATTAACTTAAGTAGTTTTTTAAACACCTTTCTCTCAATCAATTTAGCTTCATTAATAAATATAAATCTTGACTCTTTATGATTTGATTTAGGCATAATTATATATGCAAATAATTTATACAATAATAAATTTGGTAAAATATTTTTCAATAAGTTTAAGCAAAATAAAAGAAATCGAGAAATATAATTAAATGAGGTAATAGCTCCAGAGAGAATCGATTTATTAATATATGTTCTATGTGTCTCAATAAGCCTTAAAATCAACAAGGATCCAAAAGAAATACCAACGAAATGAGAGCTTTTAATTTTTAAAAACTTAAGAACATTAATAACATCTTCACAAACAACAGAAAGATTAAAATCAGAATCTAAAGATATATTTGTTGATTTTCCATGTCCTCTTAAATCGACAAAAAGTAAATTATAATGTTGACATAAATCTCTAACCTGCTTATGCCATATATTACTACTTCCTCCAAATCCATGAATAAATGTAATCCACTGCTTGTTTTTTTTATTTATATGTGTTTTAAATTTTAACATATTAGGTTGATAAATACTGATTTTGATCGGCTAAATATAATAATTAAAGCTTACAAAAGAGGTTTATTAAGACATATTAAAGTAATTCAATACACCTTTATTTAATTATTTTTAAATATTTGCCAGGTCATTAATTAATTCACCTTCAATGGTAATAACAGAAGGTTTGGGCGAACCTTTTCGATTAGGCCAAGTACTAGTTAAATTATTTATACTTAGACTTCTCTCACCAGGATGTTGAACACTTAAAAAAAGTGTTTTCCCGTCAGGAGAAAAACAAGGGCCTGTAAATTCCGCATCAATAGGAGCAGAAGCTACTTGAATAATTTCTCCTGATTGAATGCCGTTTCTAATTAAAACAAATAAACCATTATTTTTAAATGGCAAGTATTCTAAACTTTTATTCATTTTACTGCCAGAAATATCAGATGTGAACCATAAATTACCTGCCTTATCAAATAATAAATTATCAGGACAAGAAAAGCCTGTTGAAACTCCTCCACTTTTAAGTGTTGCAAATTCAAACTCTAATGAATCATGTTTGTTGTTTTTTTCAACAATTTTTAACAAACTACCATGCATATCCTGTTTAGAATAATTATTTGTTAGCGCTATAATAACATTATTATTAAAAGGATCAATCTCGATATCCTCTGGTCTATCAAGTTCAGTTCCTCCAACTAATTTTGCAGACTCTCGAAGATATGTGAGAACCTCCATTTGATTTTTAAATTTTTTCCTTAATACTTCATGTTTTTGATAAGAAATTTCAATCCATTTTTTGTTCTCCATAGATGCAACATATAGCTTTCCATTTGTCAAATCTTCTTTTGAGTCAGAAATAAACTTATACAAACAACCATTTTCCATATCGTCACCAGTATATACTACTAGACGTTTGTCGTCTAGAATTTTTACTGTTGCACATTCATGAGCACATCTTCCTAAGGAGACTAATTTTCTTTTTTTTCCTGAAAATGGATCTATCTCTACAACCCAACCGTAATGCTCGGGGGGGAATGGGAAATATTTGGTCCACCCTACATCATATGATGTTTTAGAAATCGTTCTATCAATTAAGTTTCTTTCACCATAAAACATATCATAATTTTCTTCACAAGTCAATATAGTTCTCCATGGTGTTATACCTCCAGAACAATTAGCTAAAGTTCCAATAGCAATTGACGAACCTTCAATAATTTTATTATTATCAAAATTTATTTCGTCCAACGCATCAACTCTTTGATTAAATTTATCGTTAATATCAATTTTCCATGTTTTTAAGTCTTTATAAACTTTAAAAAAACTACCTCCTACATTTCTCATTTCTTCCTTAATATCTTCTATGGTTTTTTCTTCATTTGGTTTTGCAGAAAAAAATAAAGGATGTATATATTCATGGTTAACCCACAAATATCCTTCATCAGATGTTTTTCCAGGCAAAAATGCTATATAGTCATTATTAAATCCAAACTTATCTTTTTTGTTAATTTTATCCTTCCAAGAAACTAATATTTTATAATTTAAACCATCTGCAAGTATGACATCATCTTTATTTGATGGTTTAATTCCTTTTATATTTGAATAATTTAAATACTCACTTACATTTTGTTGAGAAAGTAGTGGTGCAAATGCACTAACAGTAATACTTTTGCCTAAAAAATTTAAAAAATCCCTTCTATTCATATATTATTTATATTAATGTGAAATTTGATTTCATTAGATAAATTTACTTATTTATTTCAAAATCATGTAATCAGTAAAATCATGAACCCCAAAATATATATACTTTTTACAAAAAAAACACTTGCTTATTTATCAAAAAAACTACTTTTTTTGCATTAAAAAAAGATATTCTAGATATTTATCATCACTATTAACCCAATCATTTGTCCACCTCATATTTCCCATGACATTTTTTTTATAATTAATCTCAATAGCTTTTAACATTTTTCCTGATTTATTAATAATATCATTTAAATCTTTCTTTGTAGTTCTACCACCAGAGCTATAAGACAATAAGATGTATTTCGCATTTGTTTTTTGAATTAATTCATCTAATGCCTGCATAGCTACAAAAGATCCATCTTTATTTTTTCTAAAATCCTCAAATACCGATGCAGCAATATTATCTCTTGTATCCTCTCTTCGATTTGCCTTTCCAAAAATTTTGGGCATATCGTGCTGGATAATAGATGTCCAAATATGATAATAAGAGGCATATCGTACTCTACTTGGTGGCATTTTTTCATTATTAGAACCATATGGTGGATCAAAATATACAAAGTCATATTTATTATCAACAAT
>NHIO02000014.1 GCA_002171975.2 Flavobacteriales bacterium TMED191 | reverse complement strand
TATTGCTTTTTCGATAACAATCTGCTAAATAATAAAAAGCATACTGCAAAATACTATCATTATTTGATGTTAGTATTTTATTTAAATGATCTGTTGCAAAGCCATACAATCCTTTCCGATAATAAGAAAACCCGATTTGATAAATTTGGCTCAATGTTAAAGTGTCCTTCAAATCTTTGTATTCTTCGAAGTAAGCTATAGCTGGGTCAAAATTTTCAAGTTGGTAACAAGACTGAGCTTGTAACAAAACTAAATCAGTATAATAATTATACTTAGAAGAATCCAAAATAGGTTCTAAATAATTTACTAGTGTATCATACTGACCCTTATTAAATAAAATTTTTGAAATAAAATAAGGAATGTCCTTAGCATATTTTTCTGAATAAGTTAAAGACTTTAAATCATGTAAAGCATCTATATAATTTCCCTCATTAATTAATAACTGTGAGTTGTAAAAAACAGCATCATCTTTATATGGATTTTCAAAAGAATTTATTAGTTCAAAAAAACAATTTTTAGACAACTCAAATTTATTTATCGAAAAAGCACTGTAACCAAGATAAAAAAAAGCATGACTTTTTTTATCTCTTTCTAATTTATATAAGTTTACGTCACTTAATAAATCAACAACTTTTAAATACTTCTTCTTTTCAAAAAAATATTGACTCATAAAAAAAATTGCATTTATTTTTTTATTGCTAAGTTCATAAGATGTCAAAAAATTATTAAATAAAAATTCTGTATCAGGATGATATAGTTTTAGAGCAGACATAAAATGATAATAAGAGGCATGTTCGTCCAAAGAACTTAACTCAGAAGGACGTTTATTCAAAAAATTATCAAAATATTCTCTTGCACATATATAATCTTCATTAAAAAAACAATCTATGGCTTTACTGTAGTCGTGTTTCATGTTTTGTGAAAACACAGAATTAAAAGCAATCAAAAAAAATAATAACAACCTATACATGGTAGATTTCATAATCTGAATTATATTTTTCAAAAATACAACGTAAACGTACGTATAATAATTTCAACAAATTAATTAACATTTGCATTTATTTTTTATATTTCATTAAAATACATATTAACAAATGTCTAATTTAATTAATTTACATTGAATATTACTCAACCAATTATATCTTTAGAAGGAGCACAAATTTATCAAAATAATCATCTTATATTGAAGGATGTAAATTTTGAAATTATGAATGGAGAATTCGTTTACTTAATAGGTAGAACAGGAAGCGGTAAAAGTAGTTTACTTAAAACACTGTATGGCGATTTAAAACTAATTGAAGGACAAGGTCATATTGCAAATTTTAATTTAAATAAACTTAGAGAGAAAGAGATACCATTTCTAAGAAGAAAAATCGGAATTGTTTTTCAAGACTTTCAGCTTCTCGAAGACCGAACTGTGGCAGATAACTTACTATTTGTAATGCAAGCAACTGATTGGACAGATAATAAAAAAATAAAGCAGAGATTATCCGAAGTATTAGAACTTGTAAGAATGGGTACAAAAGGACATAAAAAACCTCACCAACTTTCAGGAGGAGAACAACAAAGAATAGCAATTGCAAGATCATTAATCAATAATCCTGAAGTCATATTAGCAGATGAACCCACTGGAAACCTAGATCCTGAAACATCAGAGGAGATAATTCAATTATTACAAAACATTACTTCAAAAAAAACTGTTATCATGGCTTCGCATGATAAATACCTAATGGATAAATTTCCTCAAAGAACCATTATTTGTGAAAAAAATAATGTTTTTGAAAAATAAAATGAACTTATCAATTTTAATACCGTGCTATAACTGGGATGTATATCAATTAATTCTTGATATTTCAATTCAATGTCAAAAAGAATATAACTCTAGTCTATATGAAATTATTTGTATTGAAGACGGGTCAGTAAACTTATTTGAAAATAAAAAAATTTCAAACCTTAAAAAGGTTAAATATGAAATTTTGAGCAATAATATTGGAAGATCGGCGATTCGAAACTTATTAGCTAAAAAAGCTAAGTTTGAATGGTTATTATTTATTGATTGTGACTCAGAAATACTAACGAAAGATTTCGTTAAAAAATATAAAATCCAATCTAAAACTAATCAAAAAAAGCAAATCTTTTATGGTAAAACAGTATATAAAAAACATAATAATCCTAAAACCATTCTTCATGAAAAATATGGAAGAAAAATAGAATCAAGGAGCAAAGAAAAAAACTTCTCATCTCATCACTTCTTAATTAAAAAAACTGCATTTAAACATGTGTCATTTGATGAAAAAATCAAAACATATGGATATGAAGATGTTTTATTTCAAATAAAAAGTCCGATGGAATTTAGATATATTAATAATCCCTTATATCATACAGGTTTAAAAAACGCAAATGATTTTCTTTATGACTGTGAAACAGGGCTAAAAAACCTTTCTAATTACAAGCAACAAAAAGAAATTATTGAAAAGATAAAAATTTTAAAATGGTGGAAAAAACTGTCATTTGCTCATTATTTAATAAATAAAATATTTATTTTATTTAAACCTATAATTGTTTATAATTTAAGATCTAAACACCCTAGTCTTTTATTATTCCAACTTTATAAACTAGGGCTTATAATTAATCTAGACCTTGATACTTTTAAAAATTGAAAAAAGTTTCTTTTCTTCTTTCGACCAAGAAAATTCTTTTTTAGCTAGTTTTATTTTTGAATGAAAATTATTGTCAGAATTAGATAATAAAAATTTCATTTGATTAGCAATAGCTATAGGCTTCCTAGACTGAATTACTGAACCTATAGGGTACTGAAGAATAATTTTTTTAAATTCAGGTAAATCGCTAACAAGCACTGGTATCTCGGCATTAACATAGTCAAAAATTTTATTAGGAAGAGAATACCTATAAGCTAAGCATGTATCTTCTTCAAAAGACAACCCTAAATCTGCTGTCTTTGTTATTGAAAATAATTCATTAAAATTCCTCTTTCCAAAAAAAACAACCTTATCATCTAAATTTTGAGCAGTAACAAATTTTTTGGTATTAAATAAAAGATCTCCTCCTCCTATTATATAAAGTCGAGCATCGACATATTTCATTGCAAGAATCATCAACTGAATTCCTCTATCTCGATTTACTGCGCCCTGATAAATAATTATTTTTTCTTTTTTATTTTTTTCAGCACTAGGTATTTCTAAAGTTATTGGAAAATTCCTTATAACAAACATGTTAATTTTATATTTAGCTCTGTAATAAGCAGCGATACTATCACTAACAGTATAGGAATACTTTATTCTTGGTAAACAAAAACTTTCAATACAAAGCCATATATATTTAACAAAAGGTCTATTCAATAATTCTGGAACTTCAGTAAATAATTCATGACTATCATATACGATTGGTTTATTTTTTATTTTTGAAATAAAGAAATTTGGAAGTAATGTGTCGAGATCATTAGATAAAAGGATGTCAAATTTTTTAAATAATAAAAAAAAGAATAACCTAATATTAAATTCTAAATAAAATAAAAAACCCTTATTAAAACAAACATTCAATTGATGACAATTATAAGAACGTAATTGTAACCTTTTACCTTTCCTGCCTACAAGAAAAACACTGTAACCTTTATTAAAAAGAGAGGATGCAACCTTGTGTACGCGCTGATCAGTTGACAAATCATTGGTTACAGAAATAAAAATTCTTTTCAATTTGATTTAATTTGTTAATTCAATTTAAATAATTTAAAACAAATTATATTAGCATTATGAATATAGTAAATTATAAATCATTACATGATCTAAACACCTTCAAAATAAATGTAAATGCAGAAAGTTTTATAAATATTCAATCAGAAAAACAAATTTTTGAATTACTAGAAAACAAAAGCATAGTTAATAAAAAAATATTTGTTTTAGGTGGGGGAAGCAATATTTTATTTACCAAAGATATTAAAGGTCTTGTTATTCATAATCAAATTAAAGGAATTAAAATAACAAATGAAACCAATAAATTTATCATAGCTGAGGTAGGTGCAGGTGAAATATGGGATCGGTTTGTTGAATGGAGCACGGAAAGAAATTTATTTGGAATTGAAAATTTATCATTAATCCCTGGATATGTAGGTGCGGCTCCCATTCAAAATATTGGTGCATATGGGACTGAATTAAATGATGTATTCCAAGAATTAACGGCTATTAATTTACAAACTAAAAAATTACAGATTTTCAAAAATGCAGATTGTCAATTTGGATATAGAGAATCTATTTTTAAAAATAGTTTAAAAGGAAAGTTTATTATTACAAAAGTAAAAATTAAACTATCTAAAATTAGTAACCCAAACTTATCTTATCACGCAATTAAAACTGAAATAGAGAATTTAAATCACAAATATTTTAAAAGTAAAGACATTAGAAAAATAGTTATTGGGATTAGAAAAAGAAAACTTCCTGACCCTAAAGTTATTGGCAACGCTGGAAGCTTTTTTAAAAATCCAATTGTTGACTTAGAAACATATAATAAAATAAAACTCTCATTTCCTAAAGTTCCAGCATTTAAAACTAATAAACATATAAAAATGCCTGCTGGGTGGCTAATAGAAAATCTCAATCGGAAGGTTAATGTAGAAGAAAAATGTGGTATTTATGATAAACATTCATTAGTACTAGTCAATTATGGTCATGCAAGTGGAAAAGATATCCTAAATTTATCTCAAATAATAAAAAGAGATGTTAATCGAAAATTTAATATTAAATTAGAAGAAGAAGTATCGATTATATGAATTCAACAATTATTTTATCTGTATTCTTGATCGGAATATGTTTTTTAGGCATTTGTGTTAAAATACTTGTCAAAAAAAACGGTCAATTTAGTGGCACATGTGCTAGTAACAATCCCCTTTTGAATAAAAATGGGGAGAAATGTAGTTATTGTGGAGCAGAACCTGATGAATTTTGCAAACAGGAGGAAAACCCTTCTGAAAAATAATATAAGGTATCATCTCCTTCTACAAAGATTAAGCTACCAACTATATTTTTTCTTTTTAAAAATTTTTTTGCTGAATCTAAACCAAATGACATACACGCAGTTGCATATGCATCTGCATACATACATTCATCGTGTAAAATAGTTGCACTAATAAGTTGATTAGTAACTGGTAACATTTTTATAGGATTTATTGTATGGCTAATTTTAATAGAATCAGAATAATAAAAATTCCGATATGAACCTGAAGTAGCTAGAGAAATATCACTTAATTTTAAAATATATGCGAATTTTTTATTTACATTATTTGGGGCATCAACACCGATTTTCCATAGATTACCTAAATTATCTCCAGAACAAACAACTTCGCCTCCCAGTTCGATCATAAAGTCATATATACCATTTGACCTGAAAAAATCTGAAAGATAATCTACAGTATAACCCTGGGCTATTCCATTCAAATCAATTTGTGTTAATTCGTTTTTTATAAGTTTATTCTGCTCTAAAGTTATTTTATCACATCCAACGTCATATAAAGAATTATCAATAATATTTAAATCTTTTCTTTTTTTATTGGGACCAAAACCCCAATCAGAAACAATAGGGGAAACTGTTATATCAAACATTCCATTTGTTTCATAACAGATTTTAATCGAATTAGACAAAACATAATAAATTAAAGAGTCCAATGGTATATCAATATTATTATTGATTTGAGAAATAGTTGAATTAGGAATATATGAAGACATAGATAAGTCAATAACTCGTAATAGACTATCTACAGACTTCTTAGATATGATATTATTTTTCGTATGGTACTTAATTGTATAAGTAGTACCTTGAGCATAACCACTAAGAACAAAAGTATCGTGCTTTTTTTTCAAGCAAGAAGTTAATATTATAAATAATAATACAAAACCAAATTTATTCACCGAAATCATCAAAGTCGACATTTTCTTCTGGAATACCCCAATCATCACACATTTTTAACACCGCTTGATTCATTAAAGGAGGTCCACAAAAATACACTTCAATATCTTCAGGTGCATCATGTAACTTGAAGTGATGATCGATTACAATTTGATGTATAAATCCAACAAAACCATCTCCTTCATCATCAAGACTCTTTTTTTCCTTCCAATTATCTTCTGGAAGAGGTTCAGATAATGCAACGTGAAATTTAAAATTTGAAAATTCCTTTTCAATATTTCTAAAGTCGTCAAGATAAAACAATTCTCGTTTGGAACGACCACCATAAAAAAATGTGACCTTACGAGATGTTTTCATTGTATGGAATAAATGAAATAAATGTGAACGCATAGGTGCCATACCTGCACCTCCACCAATATATATCATTTCATTATCCGTTTCTTTTATAAAAAACTCACCATAAGGACCTGAAACGGTAACCTTATCACCTGGTTTCAAAGAATACACATAAGAAGAACATACACCAGGGTTAACATTCATCCATGTGTTTTTTGATCTATCCCAAGGCGGAGTTGCAATTCGAATATTTAACATAACTATATTGCCCTCAGCAGGATGGTTGGCCATTGAATATGCTCTAAAAATTTCTTCGTCATTTTTCATACTCAAATCCCATAAATTGAATTTATCCCACTCGCCCTTGAACTTTTCAGCACCAGCAGGGTCATTTGGATTTGGTGCAATATCCATATCACTGTATGGAACTTCTACTTCAGGAACATCGATTTGAATATAACCACCTGCTTTAAAATCAAGGTTTTCTCCCTCTGGTAACCTTACTACAAACTCCTTAATAAAGGAAGCAACACTATAATTTGATACCACTTCACATTCCCATTTTTTAATACCAAAAATTTCTTCTGGTATATTAATATCCATATCATTTTTAATTTTCACTTGACAACCTAGTCTCCAGTTGTCTTGTATTTCTTTTCTAGTAAAATATGGTTTTTCTGTTGGTAAAATCTCACCACCACCTGAGTTAACTTGGCATTTACACATGGCGCAAGTACCTCCCCCTCCACATGCCGAAGGTAAAAATATTTTATTATCACCAAGAGTACCTAATATGGTACCACCTGGATTTATTTGAATATTTTTTTGACCATTAATTGTTAATGTAACTTCACCAGAAGGAAGTAGTTTAGATTTAGCAAAAAGTAAAACACTAACTAAAGAGAGTATAACAACTAAAAAGAAAACAACTGCTGAAATTATAGTATATATCATAATTAAATTTTTATCCCCATAAAGCACATAAATGCTATACCCATTAAACCAGTAATAATATATGTTATCCCAAGACCTCTTAAAGGAGCAGGAACATTAGAATATCTTATTTTTTCTCTAATAGCTGCAATCGCAACAATAGCTAAATACCAACCAACACCTGATCCTAAGGCAAAAGAAGTAGCCTCAATTATTGTAGAGTATTGTCTTTCTTGCATAAATAAAGCTCCTCCTAAAATAGCACAATTAACAGCAATCAAAGGTAAAAATATACCAAGAGAGCTATATAGAGCTGGAGAAAATTTCTCTATAATCATCTCAACAAGTTGAACCATTGCTGAAACTACTGCTATAAACATTATTAAACTTAATACGTTTAAATCAACATTAATAAAATCATCGCCTAACCAATGCAAAGCGCCTGAACTTAAAATAAAATTCTCTAAGATCCAATTGACGGGAACTGTAATACCTAAAACAAAAATTACTGCTAATCCTAATCCATTTGCTGTAGTTACTGTTTTAGATACTGCTAAATACGAGCACATGCCTAGAAAATATGCAAAAATCATATTATCTATAAAAACACCTTTAATAAAAATATTTACTAAGTCCATATTAATTTTCCTCAATTAAATCGTTATTTCTAGATCTTTGAATCCAAATGATTAAACCCACTACTATTAAAGCCATTGGAGGTAAAATCATTAAATTATTATTAAAATACCAACCGCCTCCTGATTCATAAAAACTTTCAGGAAAAACCTGATATCCCATTAATTTGCCAGCACCAAAAAGTTCCCTTACAAATGCAACAGCAACTAAAATCCAACCATATCCAAAAGCATTACCTAAGGCATCAAGAAATGAGTCCCATAGTTTATTTCCCATTGCAAATGCTTCTAATCTACCCATGATTATACAATTAGTAATAATTAAACCAATAAAAACTGATAACTGTTCTGATGCATCGGGCAAAAAAGCCTTTAAAATTTGATCAACTAAAGCCACCAATGAAGCAACAACTAGCAATTGAACAATAATTCTGATCCTGTTAGGAATGTGATTTCGAAGAATTGAAATTATTGAGCTTGCAGAGGTCATTACAAAAATGACAGCAAGAGTCATAACAAGAGCATTTTCTAATTGAGTGGTAATAGCAAGAGCTGAACAAATTCCTAGTACCTGAATAGTAATAGGATTTTGATCTCCCATAGGATCTGCAATTAGCTTTTGATGTTGCTTGTTAAAAAATGATTTCATTATAAGTTATATATTATCACTATTAATTACTTGAACTATAGTGTCATTTACATTATTAAATTTTGAAAAATAGTTATCATATACCTGTAATGTATTTTCAAGCATGTCAGAAACTCCATCGCTAGTTATAGTTCCTCCTGTAATACCATCAACTTGATGAGGATTACCTTTTTCTGCACCACCTTTTTTCACTTTAACGGAGACAAATTTTCCAATATTATTTTTAATTTTTTTTCCTTTAAATGGATTTTCAAAAATATCTGTATTTATCTCTGCTCCTAAACCTGGAGTTTCTGCTTTATGATCAAATGCAGCACCATAAACAGTGCTAAAATCATCTTCTAAAGCAATAAATCCCCATACGGGGCCCCAAAGACCGGTTCCTGCCATTGGAACAATATAATAGGTTTGATTATCTTTTTCGGCAGTAAAAAAAGGATACTTAAAATCATCCGGAGATAAAGTTTTATCTCTGTATTGAAACAATACATCAATATTAAATGCTAATCCATCAATAATTTCTCCTTGATTATTAATAATAGTTTCATTAACAATATACTTATTATATTCTTCTTGGGCTTTCGATCTACTTGCATTGACACCAATAGCACTTAAAATATCAATCATTTTTTTATCTGTGGCATTTTGTTTTTTTCTTGGTTGAAGTACTTCTGAAGTTACAGCTAAAATAGTACCCACTACTAAAACCATAATAATAGCAAATGTAAACGTATATAGATTAGTTTCTTTATTCATTAACTTTTAATCTTTTTAACCTCTTATTAATATTTGCTTCTATAACATAATGATCAATTAAGGGAGCCATTACATTCATAAATAAAATAGCCACCATAACACCTTCAGGATAAGCAGGATTGAAAACACGTATCAGAACCGACAACACTCCACATAAAAAACCATATATGATTTTTCCCTTATTAGTTTGTGCTGCTGAAACAGGATCAGTAGCCATAAACACCATTCCAAACAAAAAACTACCAATACAGAGTTGATGAATTGGGTCAAGAGACATAAATAAATTAGTATCCGGAGCAACTAAATTAAAAATAAATGCCATGAATAAACCTCCAAGAAACATTGAAGCCATTATGCGAAAGGAACCAACGCCTGTAAACAATAAAATCGCAGCACCAAACATTATGGCAATTACAGATGTCTCACCAACAGATCCTGGAATGATACCCAAGAATGAATTATATAAGCTATAAGCACCATCTGAAGAAAATTCACTCATCTTACTAATAATAGTCTCATCATTTGGGTTAACATTAACCATACTAGCTAATTGGCCCAAAGCAGTTTCTCCTGAGACACCATCAATTTTATCAGCAGAATGGACCCACACCTTATCACCAGACATTTTAGTAGGATATGCGAAAAAAATAAAAGCTCTAGCTGTTAAAGCAGGGTTTAGAATATTCATCCCAGTTCCCCCAAAAACTTCTTTTCCAATAATTACCGCAAATATAACAGCAAGTGCCAACATCCATAATGGAACATCGATTGGCATGGTCAAAGGAATTAACATTCCGGTAACTAAATAACCTTCATTAACCTGATGTTTTCTATTAACCGCAAAGGCAAATTCCACACTTAAACCTACAACATAAGATACAATTACTAATGGCATAAATTTCCAAAAACCAAAAAGAAAATTATCCCAATTGGTAACACTAATCATATCATTTAAGCCAGTGCTAGCCAATTGTAAATGATATTGATAGCCTGTATTCCACATACCAAAAAACAAACAAGGTAGCAAAGCAATAATCACAATTACCATTGTTCTTTTAAGGTCTACAGAGTCTCTAATATGAGTTCCTGATTGAGAGGTGTGATTTGGAACAAATAAAAATGTCTCGAAAGCATCGTATGCCGGATACAAACTATGTAAAGCACCCTCTTTTTCAAAATGTGGTTTTATTTTTTTTAATATGTTACGCATTAACTTCATTAACTACATTCTTTTTTAATTATATCAAGTCCTTTTCTAATAATTGACTGAACTGGTATTTTAGAAGTACAAGAATATTCACATAGTGCAAAATCTTCTGTATCAACTTCGTAAATCCCAAGCTTTTCCATTAATTCTATATCCTCAATAAGAACTGCCTTAATTAATTGCACAGGAAAAATATCAATTGGCATATAAGACTCATATTGGCCCGTAACTACATATGCTCTTTCTTCACCATGGTTATTAGTGTCCAAATCATATTCTCGTTTACTAACTAACCATGAGAAAAAGGTTCTAGACAAACTATATTTATGAATACCCGGTAACAACCAGCCAAAGAACTCACTATAATTTCCTTCAGTAATCACAGATACTTGAAAATCATAAAAACCTAAATAACCATCTGAGCTAATTCTTTTACCAGTCAAGACATTTCCGCTTATAAAGCGCTTTTCACCATTAACTAAATTACTCTTAACTATTGGGTCTATTGATGTTCCTTGAATAACTCTATAATATCTGGGCTTTTTAACTTTAGAACCTGTTAAAGCAATTATTTTAGAGGCATCATACTTACCGTCCCTAAAAAACTTTCCAATTGTAACAATATCTTGAGGGGTTAAATACCATACAACATCACCTTTATTTATAGGATCAATATGATGAATCTGAACACCTACATTGCCAGCAGGATGAGGTCCAAAGACATGATTAATCTGAACACCCTTAGCATTGCTGAATACTTTTGCAGGGTTTGAATTTCCATCCAAATTTAAATGAGTAGTACCATCGCAAAGTTGTGCAACAAGATCAAGACCCAACTGAAATACAGAGTCATCACCGTGGAAAATAAAATCGTTATCAGGAGCTAAAGGAGCAGAATCGAATGATGATATAAAAATTGATTTTGGACTATCCGAAGGATTAGCAATGGTAGCAAATGGTCTTTGGCGAATTAAGGGCCACAAACCGGCATTTAATAAATGATCAATAATTTGATTTTTATCTAAAGTCGACAGGTCAGAAGTGTTAAATTTTTTATATTTAATTTCTTCATCGGCTTCAATAATAACTTTTAATATTTTACGTTTTTCTCCTCTTACAATATCATTAACATAACCACTGACTGGGGATGTAAACTTGATGCCTTCAGAATTTTTATCACAAAACAAAATATCTCCTGCTTGTACATAGTCTCCGATTTTAACTACCATTTTTGGAATCAGTAGATGAAAATCACCAGGCTTTACCGCATAGTATTTAGAATTTGCAACATTTGCATAAACACGATCGGCAGAACCTTTTATTTTAATGTCAGCACCTTTAGAAATTTTGACATTCATTTGGAGTAAAATTTGTTTAAATATTATTGACTAAATTTGAAATTAATAGCAAAAATAAAAAAATATAAATATGTAATGATTTTTAAACAACTAATTTTATAATAAGTTATAATTTATTTGCTAAACTCAATAATAATCAATGCGAAAATTTAAAAAAGTCAAACACTTAAGCATTTTAATTCTAATTACAGTCATTAATTTACAATCTCAATCATTCAATATTTTGGATGAAAGAATCAAATTAAAAGACCATAATTACAACCTATCAGAAAATCAAAGTAATAGCAATTATTATAATTATTGTAAAACTTTAAAAATTGAAAATAATGTAAATCCACTATTAGATCCAATTATTAAACTAAACTCAACTGAAACATTGAAACTATCCTTTGATATTTTATCAAACGAATTTCATGACTATGCGTATACATTTATTCATTGTGACGCTGAGTGGAATTTATCTGATATTTCACAATCTGAATACCTAAACGGGTTCTATCATAATTTCATTACTGATTACACATATTCATTTAATACTTTAACAAACTATTGTCATTATAATTTTTTCTTTCCTAATGAAAATGTAAATTTTACTAAATCAGGAAATTACATTGTATTAATTTATGATGATTCTAGACAAATTCCTGTAGCAACCAAACGATTCAGTATCAACGAAGATATTTTGGACATACAAGTAGCAATTAAGAAAGCTACACTATCTAAAGATAGAGACACTAAACAAGAGGTTGATTTTTATATTAAAAACTACAGTCAAATTGGCATTAAAAATCCAAATAATGAATTAAAAATTATTAT
>NHIO02000013.1 GCA_002171975.2 Flavobacteriales bacterium TMED191 | reverse complement strand
GCCGAAAGCATTTATAAAACTATGTAACCTTCCAGTAATTTTAATTTTATATGGATCCAAGGATGTAAATTTTATGGTGTCTCCTATTTTATATCTCCATAATCCACCATTGGTTGATAAGATTAATGCATAAGAGATATTTAGTTTTACATCTTGCAGAGAAATAGTCTCTTCTGGAATCTCTCCCCCTTTTATTATAGGCATAAACTCGTAGAAAATACCGTGATTTATTAGTAGCAACATATCAGACTTAGTAAGTTCATTTTGTATTCCGAAAAATCCCTCTGATGCATTATATGTTTCTAGATAGTTAATTTTTTTTTGAAAAAAATTATTAAAGGTAGTCTTGTAATTATTAAAATCAACTCCACCATGCATGTATAATTCTAAATTAGGCCAAATCTCAGATAAATTTTGTTGCTTATTTATTGAAAGTAGTTTATTGATTATAATAATTGTCCAAGATGGCACTCCAGACAGACTGGTAACATTTGCATTTTGACACTCCAAAATAATCTTATCTATTTTACTGTCCCAATCATCTAATAACGCATTTTTTAATGACGGTAATCTTTTTAATTGTACCCATATGGGAAGGTTTTTTATAAGAATGGCTGATAAATCTCCTGTGGAGTAATTGTTTAAAACGTTTATACTAGTACTTCCGCCAACCATTAAACTTTTCCCTTTTAGTATGTTGGATTTTGGGTTTTTTTCTAAATAAAGTGCCAGCATATCCTTTCCTGCTTTATAATGATTGTTATAAAGCGATTGATTAGTAACCGGAATATACTTACTCCTGTTTTGAGTTGTACCAGAGGATTTAGCAAACCATCGTATATTTCCTGGCCATAAAATATTTTTTTTATTTGTTTGAGTTAATTTAATATAATGAAGTATGTCCTCATAAGATTTTATTGGAATTAAATTTCTGTAATCACTATAGTTGAGTATTTTTTTAAAGCAATGATCTTTGCCAAACTTTGTATTTTTTGCATATTTTATGTTGAATTTTAATATATTATTTTGACTCTCGATTGGGTTTTGAATATGTTGATCAATTGATTTAATTCTCTTTTTGATTGTTGTTGCTATTATATTATTAATTATATTCATTATTAAATACGTTTAACTATTGCGAATATATAAATATCAATTTTATTTTTATGTATAGAGGGGAAATTGCAAAAATGCAAGTAACTTATGCAGATCCAATTCAATATAATTTTATTATTAATAATGAGCAGGTAGCATTAAATGAACTGATTGGAAGTAGTGTTAAAATAAACTGGTCTGGCAAGGTTGTTTGTAGTTGTGGTAAAATAATGCCAAAGTTTTATAGACAAAATTTTTGTTATAAATGTTTTTGGAGTTCTCCATTAGCTTCACAAAGTATTTTTAAACCTGAGTTATGTAAAGCTGATTTAGGAATTGAAGAAAGAGACCTTGAGTGGGAAAAAAAATTTCAGATTGCTCCTCACTATGTTTATTTATCTAATTCAAGTGGTTTAAAGGTTGGGATTACCAGAAAGGGACAAAAGTTAACTCGATGGATTGATCAAGGAGCTAGTCAAGCAATTTTACTTGCGGAAGTTCCAAATAGAAGACTTTCAGGTTTGATTGAGGTTGAGTTGAAAAAGAGTATTGCCGATAAAACAAATTGGCGTAAAATGTTATCAGGTGTTCCTGATTTATTAAACATGCTAGATGAGAAATTTCGTTGTACATCATTAATTTCTTCAGAAATGAAAAAGTATCTTTCAAAAGATAATACTGTAACTAGTATACACTACCCTGTGAATGTCTATCCACAAAAAATTAAATCTCTTTCATTGCAAAAGACGGCACTTATAGAAGGAGTCATAGAAGGTATAAAAGGGCAGTATATCCTATTAGATAACAATAGAGTATTCAATGTTCGTTCTCATCAGGGTTTTATTATAAATTTTCTATTCTAATGATTCGTCTATTTTTAGATTGAATTTTTTCCGTAAAATAAAAACACAAAGATATATAATAGGTGTATCAATTATAGCAATAAAGATTTTAAACAAAAATCCTTGAATAAAAAGGGTATCAAATTTTGTCCATTCAATTGCTCCACCACTACACAATAAAAATAAAATTAAAAATGTATCAAGTAATTGAGACAGTATTGTAGAGAAGTTGTTTCGAAGCCACAAGTGTCTTCCTTTCGTAATTTTTTTCCAAAAATGATATATCCTTATGTCAATCAGTTGAGCACACAAATATGCGAACATTGAAGCACCTACAGCTAATATAGTATTTCCAAAAACCAAATTAAATATTTGATTATTTACTGGAGACCAATCAGTAGCAGGGAGGGAATTTGCTATCAATATAATCGATAAACAAAAAATACTTGCAAAAATGCCAGTAACAACCATTTGATTAGCCTTTTGTTTTCCAAAAATTTCTGAAACCACATCAGTTACCAAAAATGTAACAGGATAGAATATAATACCCACTGATAGTTCAAAATTAAGACCTAGAATTGATAAGTGAAAGAATTTTTGAAAAATTAGATTAGAAACAACTAGAGATGTAATAAATAAACTAATGAATATTAAATAGACTTTATTTGCACTTTTATTCATCATCTATTCTAAATTATATTCTGTTATTAATAATGCTTGAATACCTTGCATTTTTAAGTATTTATTTCGTAACTCATTTAAATATAATTCTTCTTTTTTTATATCACTAAAATGAAAGACATAAAAGGTTTCAATATTTTCTAAAAACGATTCTAGTCCATTTTGATTTCTTGGCAACTCAATTGTTTTAAAATCATTTAGATTAGCAAGTTGACTGGCAATATTTATAGCGTCCTTCAATCCTCCAAGTGAATCAACTAGTCCATTTCTTATGCTACTAAGACCTGTCCATACCCTTCCTTGCCCAATCTTATCAACTTCTAAAGTTGACATATTTCTCCCATCCGAAACATGTTGAATAAAGTCTTGATATGTGTTTTTAACCGATCTTTGAATAAGGTCTTTTTCTTTTTTAGATAAACTTCTATGAATCTCACCCAGATTGGCAAATGAATTAGTTTTTACATTGTCATAACTCAATTTGATTTTTTTTGTAAGCAACTCCTCTGCAGTAAAAAACAAGCCAAATACTCCAATAGAACCAGTAATTGTAGTAGGTGATGCTAATATTTTATCAGCAGCACATGATATATAATAACCTCCTGAAGCAGCAACATTACCCATCGACACAACTAGGGGTTTATCCTTTTTAGATAATTTAATCTGACTAAGTATCTCGTCTGATATTAATGCAGATCCACCTGGTGAGTTAACTCTTAATACAATTGCTTTAACTTCATCATCTTCAAAAGCTTTCTTTATTGTTTTTGTATAACCCACATGGATATTTTCAGTGTCACCATCAATACCACCTTCTGCATAAATAATAGCTATTTTATTTTTTGATTTATTTTTTTTGTTTTTTAATCGATCAATAGATAAAAATTCTAAATCTTCAGTATTCTCGTTGATTTTATTTGCAATAAATTGTTTGAAATGATCTGGATAAATCAGACTATCAATTAAACCTAATTCAACGTTGGCTTTTGCTGGCATGGTCATAGTCATACTGTCTGCAATGTCATTTAATACAGCCTTGGTTAGATTTCTGTTTTCCGAAATATCGAAAGTCATTGTAGACCAAACATCTTCTAATAATGTTTTAGTTTGTAATCTATTTTCGGGACTCATTTTATCCTCCATAAATGGTTCTACTGCAGCTTTAAACTTTCCATGTCGAATTACCTCTGGTTTTATGCCGATTTCTTCAAGTGTGTTTTTAAAGAAAGGGGTTGTTGAACTTAGTCCTCGTAAAGTAACCATTCCTTTAGGATACATAAATACCGAATCAGATACTGAAGCAATATAATAAGCACTTTGACTATATATTGTAGAGTAAGCATAAATAAACTTATCAGTTTGTTTAAATTCTTCTAATGCATCTCTTATTTCTTTTGATGAAGCAGAGCCTGGTGAAATGTAATTATCCATATCCAATACAATTCCTTTAATATTTTTATCATTGGCAGCAATATCAATTGCGTTTAATAATTTATACAAATGGATACTTTTGTTGGGTCCCAGAGTATTTATCGGATTGAAATTTTTAAAAGGATTATTGTTGGGTTTGTCATAAATCGGCGTATCAAACTGAATTTTCAAGATGCTATTAGGCTCTAATTTATTGTCAGAATTAAAGATAGTAGATATGAGTGTTGAGAAAATTAAAAGTATAAAAATTGCAGATATAAGTATAGCAAATCCAGTAATAAATCCTAATGCTGAGGATAGTATGTTTTGCAAAAATGTTTTAGACATAAAATCAAATTTAAATTTACATTTGTAAATGTAATAATAATTTTATGAAGCATAATTGTTATATATCAATAGGTAGTAATATTGGTAATCGAGTTTTGAATATTGATAATTCTATTATGCATTTATCACATTTTTCAAAAATTATTAAATCTTCATCTTACTATGAAACCTCACCATGGGGTTATATTGATAAGAGAGATTATATTAATATTATACTGCAAATTCAGACATCTCTAACCCCTCATTTGTTGTTAAAAAAAATAAAGTTAATTGAATCAAAAATGGGTAGAAAAAAAAGTAACTTATCAAATTATAGCGCACGAATTATTGATTTAGATATAATTTTTTATGATAATATTATTTTGAGCGATATTAATTTAATAATACCTCATCCTAAACTCTATAATAGAAAATTTGTTTTAGTTCCACTTTGTGAATTAAGTCCAAATATTAAATGTCCATTTAGAAAAGAAACAGTCGAAGATATATTATTAAATTCGGATGATAATAGTAACATATCATTGTTTAAAAAGTGCTAAATTAAATTTAGTATATAGTATGAAAGTATTTTTATATGCCATACATTTGTATTGTACAAAAAAACAAATTAAAATATTATGTTAAAAATTAAAAATTTCTTGACTGTTTTAATACTATGTGCTTCTTTAAGTTACGGACAGTCACAATTTAATGATTTAAATATTGGTGCTTCATTCGGTTTAGCTTCTGAAATGGGTGATGTTAATAGTGAAGGTTTTAATCCTGTTTTAGGTTTAAATATTTCTAAACATATTAGTAGTCAGGTTTCATTATCTACAAAAATGATGTTGGGTTCATTAGAAGGTGGTAAAAGTATGGATGCATTTGATGTCAATTTTATGGGTGTTTATGCTAATTTAGCATATCATATTATTCAATTTGATGAATTAGCTCTATATGTAGAGGGAGGTTTAGGCCTATTGGGTTTTAGTGGTGATCAAAATTCTAATGATTATTCACAAGGATTGTTTTCTGGCGAAAGTTTTATTGTAAATCGTGCGATCGGATTTAAATATCCTTTTTCGAATGCAATTAATGGATTATTCAATTTTTCTATTATTAATCCTTTATCTGGGAATGGTCTAGATAATGTTTCAGAAAATGTAAACGGATTTAGCTCGGTTAAAATTGGACTTTCGTATGGCTTTGGGAGAGAAGATTCGAAACACTCAGAATGGGCAAATCCTATCGATGTTATGTCCAGCAAATTAAATGAAGTTGAAGAAAAGATGTCTAGTTTAAGTATCGACACTGATGGTGATGGAGTAGCAGATAAATTTGATAAAGAAAATGACACACCTAGTGGAGTCTCTGTTGATGGTAGTGGTAAGTCATTAGATGTAGATTCTGACGGAGTTGCGGATTATAAGGATATTGACCCCTTTACAGCGCCAGGTGTTTCAGTAGATGTAAATGGTTTAGAATTAGATAACGATAAAGACGGTGTGCCAAATAGTCAAGACCAAGAGCCAAACTCTCCTGAGGGATGCACAGTAAATTTTAAAGGTGTACAAATTGTTGGAAAAGGCGCATTTTTACCGACAGTATACTTTGATGTGTCATCCTCAAAGTTAGATTATGGTAATTATCAAAGATTAGCTACTGTAGCTAGTGTTTTAAAAGCAAATCCCTCATATAAATTAAGAGTAATTGGTTTTGCTGATTCTGTAGGGGCTAGTGATGCTAATTATAAACTAGGATTAAAGAGAGCAAATGCTGTAATTGAAATTCTTATTAATACCTTTTCTATTGACTTAAATAGGTTGATAGCAGATTCTCAAGGTGAAAATAATTTACTAGCAAATGAACAAAAGAAATTGAACCTTAGAGATGGTTTACGTTCCAATGTTGATGGTACACGTTTCTTAAACAGGCGGGTAGAGTTTATTATTGAATAAGTATTATCCTAATTATTAATTTAATAGTAGGCCCTTTTTCAAAAGAATCAGGGCCTATTTGTTTTTTAAAGCCCAAAGTATAATGCCAGCCACAACAGAGACATTCATGGATGTTTTTTCTCCATGTTGTGTAATTTCAATATGTTGGTTTACCTCTTTTAAAATTTCTGGAGAAATTCCTTTTACTTCATTTCCTAGAATTAAGGCAATCTTGTCTTTTTGGATTGTAGTATTATTTAAAGGTGAGCTTGATTGAGTTTGTTCAATAGCTATTATATGATATCCTTTATTTACCAATTGTTGAATTGCAATTTTTGTAGATGAGAAGTATTGCCATGTTACAGTTTTTGTTGAACCTAGAGCAGTCTTGCGAATTTCTTTATTTGGCGGAGTGGCACAAATTCCGCATAAAAAGATTGATTTCACACCAAAAGCGTCTGAGGATCTAAATATTGAACCTATATTATGCATGCTCCTTATATTATCTAATACAAGTACAATTTCTATATTAAGTTTTTTTGACATATATTAATTATATAATTATAAAATTAAAAATTAATTTTTAAATATTTTGAGTAAGAATAAGGTTAAAAAGGAAACACCATTAATGCTGCAATACTTGTCAATAAAAAAAAAGTATCCAGATTCATTATTACTATTTAGAGTAGGTGACTTTTATGAGACTTTTGGTGAAGATGCAATTAAATCTGCAAAGATTCTAAATATAATATTAACAAAAAGAGCAAATGGTAGCTCTAATGTAGAATTAGCTGGCTTCCCTCATCACTCTCTAAATACATATCTTCCTAAACTTGTAAAGGCAGGTCAACGCGTTGCAATATGTGAACAGTTAGAGGACCCGAAAAAAACAAAAAAAATTGTTAAACGTGGTGTTACCGAATTAATTACCCCAGGAGTGTCTTTGAACGACGAAGTTTTAGATACAACCAAAAATAATTTTTTAGCATCTGTTGTTTTCGGAGATAAAATGGGAGTATCATTTTTAGATATTTCTACAGGTGAATTTTTAATAGCTGAGGGAGACTATAATCATATGAAGAAATTGATTAATAATTTTTCGCCTAGTGAAATACTGTATTCTAAGTCTGAAAGAAATATGATAAATGATAAAATTCCGGGAGAATTTTATTTTTACCCAGTTGATGATTGGATTTTTGATAAGCAATTTGCATTTGATCAAATTGTTAGTCACTTTAAAATTAATTCATTAAAAGGATTTGGTATTGATAATCATAACGAGGGTGTGATTGCAGCTGGTAGTATTCTTTATTACTTAAATCAAAATAAGCAAAGTAAATTAAATCATATTATTAATTTGAAAAGACTTGATAAAAATTCTTTTGTTTGGTTGGATAATTTTACAATTAAAAATTTAGAGTTATTACCTTCTTCAGACAATCAAGGTACAAATTTAATTAATGTAATAGATAAGACTTGTACACCTATGGGTGCTAGAATGATTAGACATTGGGTGTTATTTCCTCTTAAGGATATGCTTAAAATTAATAATCGTTTAAATTTCGTTGATTTTTTTAGTAGAAATAATAAAATACTTGAGGAATCTATTAGGTTGTTATCTGAAATTGGAGATTTAGAGAGAATGTTGTCTAAAATATCTACTTTGCGAATCTCGCCAAGAGAATTAAATAAATTTAAAGAGTCTCTTATCTACTGTAATGCTTTAAATGAATTATTATTAAAAAATAAAAATTTCTCTCCTCTCAAGGACTTGTTTTCTATTTATAACCCTTCTCATGATATAATTGAAAGAATAGACGATCAGTTAGATGCAAATGCACCTGTGCAACTGGTTAAAGGAGGTGTTATGAGTTCAGGTGTTTCGGAAGAACTAGACTCATATCGAAAACTCGCTTTATCATCTGAAAAGGTTTTAGATCAAATTAAAAATAGAGAGATTGATAATACAGGCATATCATCGCTCAAAATTGCATATAATAATGTTTTTGGATACTACTTAGAAGTTAGAAATACTCACAAAGATAAGGTTCCAGATAACTGGATTAGAAAGCAAACTTTAGTGAGCGCGGAAAGGTATATTACAGAAGAGCTGAAAGATTTAGAATTCAAAATTATAAATGCTAAATCTAAAATACAAGAATTAGAATCAGATTTGTATTATGATTTGGTAAACTCAATCAGTTCTTCAATTTCACAAATTCAAAAAAATGCTTTTTTAATTGCTCAGATTGATTGTTTATCTTGTTTTAGTGTTGTTTCCAGTAATAATAATTATTCTAAGCCATTAGTAGATGATAGTTTTAGGATTGAAATTAAAAATGGTCGACACCCTGTTATTGAATCTGTTTTTGAAAGTGCACAAGAATATATTCCTAATGATATCTTTTTAGATGATAAAAAACAACAAATTATTATGATTACGGGGCCTAATATGTCTGGAAAATCAGCTATTTTGAGACAAACTGCACTAATTGTGTTAATGGCGCAAATAGGTTGTTTTGTTCCAGCAGAATATGCTCAAATAGGATTGGTTGATAAGATTTTCACTAGAGTAGGTGCATCAGATAATATTTCACAGGGAGAGTCTACATTTATGGTGGAGATGAATGAAACAGCAAGTATTTTAAATAATTTATCTAATAGAAGTTTGATTTTGCTTGATGAAATTGGACGTGGCACAAGCACTTTTGATGGCGTTTCAATTGCTTGGGCCATAGCTGAATACTTGCATCAATCTAGTTTTCGTTCAAAAACTTTATTTGCTACACATTATCATGAGTTAAATAAAATGTCGGAACAATTTAGCAGAATAAAAAACTTTAACGTATCAGTTAAAGAAATTGATAATGAAATAGTGTTTTTAAGAAAATTGAAAAGTGGTGGAGTAGAACATAGCTTCGGAATCCATGTGGCACGAATGGCAGGAATGCCTAAAAGCTTATTGCAAAGAGCAAAAGAAATCTTAATTTCTTTGGAGTCATCAAGAACTTCTTCACATATTAGTACAAAAAAAGATCAGTATCAATTAAGTTTTATTCAACTAGATGATCCCATAATTGATGAAATCAAAATGGAGCTTTCAAATATTGACATTGATAATTTGACACCTGTTGAAGCCTTAATGAAGTTACATGAAATTAAAAGAAAAATTGGCATAGTTAAATGATTTGGTCATAAAATTTCTCATTCTATTAAAAAAAAGTCATTATATTTGCCTTCGCGAATTAGCGAGTGTAGCTCAGGGGTAGAGCATCACCTTGCCAAGGTGAGGGTCGAGGGTTCAAATCCCTTCACTCGCTCATTTTTTCTTGCCCAGGTGGTGGAATTGGTAGACACGCGGGACTTAAAATCCCGTGGGCAGTAATGTCCGTGCGGGTTCAAGTCCCGCCCTGGGTACGAAGAAATGGATTGAACTTTTTTATTCTGTTAAATCCTATTTTACTAGATATTTTTTATCCACTGAGCCATCATCATATATATGTAACATGAAGCCATCATAGGATTTTCTAGCATTTGTCTATAGATATTAAACTCATTGATTAAATTGTGGTTTGATTTATTATTTTAGCTACATTAAATACTCAATTTTCATGAAAAATATAAAAATAATTAGTGTTATGTCTGAATTAGGAGCCGGAACGAGAGGTTCAAGTTTGGCATTTTCTGCTATCATAACTGCATCTTTAAAATTAAAAAGTGATTTTTTCAATAAATACCCTGTAGAGGAAATTGAAAATGAAAATCATTATTTACTTCATTATGATACAAATTCTTTTGCAAAAAACATCGATGGAATAATAAAAATTTATTCAAGACTTGCTAGTAAGATAAAATCTGTTTTTGTCAATAATAATTTTCCAGTTGTAATTTCTGGAGATCATTCCTCAGCTGGTGGAACTATTGCTGGTATAAAAGCTTCTTATCCAAATAAAAAACTTGGTGTTATATGGATTGATGCACATGCCGACTTACATTCTCCTTTAACAACACCTTCCGGAAATATGCATGGAATGCCATTGTCTATCTCATTAAATGATGATAATTCACAATCAAAGATTAATATTGTTGATGACGATATACTTAAAAAGTGGAAAATTTTAACTGGAAAAGAAAAAAAAATACTTCCTGAAAATTTGATTTTTTTCGGTGTTCGAGACACAGAAAAGCAAGAAGATGAAATGATGAGTCGCTTAAATTTGAGAAACTATTCAATCGAAGAAATTAGAAGGAGAGGAATTCAAAAATGTGTTTTTGAATCACTTGAAACATTGAAAGGTTGTGAACTATTATATATATCATTTGATGTAGATTGTTTAGATTCTTCTATATCGGAAGGAACGGGAACTCCTGTGTCCAATGGTTTTACAATTTCAGAAGTAAAAAAAATATTAACATATCTTTTTATGAATGAAAAGATATGTTGTTTTGAAATTACTGAAGTAAATCCAACCTTAGATAATAAAGGAAATAAAATGGCAGAAACTGCTTTCAAGATTTTAGAAAAAACAATTTCAAAAATAAGTTGACTTATATCTATATGTTTGATATATTTTAATTGTGTTATAAATTAATGATAGCTGGAGAAGTAAAAGAAATTTGTTAAAAACTTTATTAATTGCATTAATCTTCAAGCTTTTCTAATTTTGTGAGAATATCATTAGCTTCTTTTTCTAATCTATCACTTTCTTGTCTATTTATTTTGGAGGCTTTAAAAGCAAGCTCTTTTTTTTTGCGATATAAATCTTCCAGTTTTTCTTTTTCTGTTTTTCTTTTAAATAGTCCAAACATTTTAATCGATTTTATTTTTTAATTATTGTTAAGAATTCATTGATGCTTGAAATAAACGATGTTTTAGTTTTTTTCATAATTTTTAAATCTATATTTTGATTGCAAACTAAATATTTTTTGACTTTTTTAAATTCAGTGTTTATATATTCAATGGTATTTACGATATTTTTTTTTGAAAAATTTGAAACAGAAAAGAATAAAATATTATCAATAGTTTTTTTATTCGAAATATGATTTAATGATTCTAAGGGTACATTAGAGCCAAGATAGATGACTTCATATCCGTTTTGAATTAATAAAAGTTTTGAAAATATTAATCCAATTTCATGATGTTCATTTGGTGGTAAGAATAATAGCCAATTTTTATTTTTTGAAATTTCTTGTGTTTTTTGGTCAATAGCGGATAAGATTTTTTGTTTCATTAGTTCAGATAAAAAATGCTCTTGACCTGGATTGATTTGGTTTGTTAACCAAAATAACCCAATTTTTGAAAATGTTAATAAAATGACATTTTGATAAAATTTAATAAGCCCAAATTTTTCGACACCTTTTTTGTAGGTCTTTTCAAATTGTCCAACATCATAATTTAGTGCAGATTCAATAAAATTATTTACAAAATAATCAGATGCTTTGTTTATATCATTAGTTATTGTGGTTTCGTCTAATAATTTTCTTAAATCTGAGTATTTTTTTTTAGCTAAAAAGGATATTTTGTAACCCTTGTCGGTAAGTGTTTTTATATTCAAGGCTTGTATAAGTAGCTCATCAGAATACATTCGTATATTAGTATCAGTTCGGGATGCCTTAAATAGTCCATATCTATTTTCCCAAGTTCTTAAAACTAATTTATTAATACTAGTAATTTTTGAAAACTGATCAATATTGTACATAACTACCTACAAAAATAAATCTTTTTTTTTTTTTGAATAGGTTTTTAAAAAAAAGATTATACATTTGTTGTATAGCTTTTTTAAAAATAAGTTATACAAATTTAAATTTTGTTTCCATTTACTCTTATTATTTGAGGTAATCTTGTTAAAAAAATTACTAGAGTGGAGCCTAAAAAAACTCATGTTTTATGAAAAATTATATTTTTAAGTTGTTAATCTGCTATGCATTTAGTTTCTTGGGTCAGCAAGAAGGTCCAGTTCTACCTGATAAATTAGTTGCTCCACAAGATGTTGTGGAACAGTTTATTAAAAAAAGATCTTATACATGGATCGATGGCCAATGGAAAATTGATGGTGGTAAATATGTATGGATTGATGGTCATTGGGTACCAAAGAGGATTGGTTATCAATACATAAATGGAAAATGGATTAAAATGGATAATGGATGGGCTTGGTTGGATGGATATTGGGAGTCAATTTCAATCAAAAAATGGAAAACTTTATATTCTTGATGTATTTAAAAAAAGAAAATATTAGCAATCTAAAAAGAATAGATAGATTAAAATTAATTAATTCCATCTGCGGGATTAGAGGAGTACATTTAATTGGAACAGTATCCAAAGAAAGTATTATGAACTTAGCTATATTCAGCTCTGTTACACATCTTGGAAGTAACCCTTCATTATTGGGTTTTATTAGCAGACCTTCAGATCAGGTTAAACGAGATACATTAAATAATATCTTATCAACTGGTTATTATACAATTAATAGTATTCATGAAGATATGATTGATCGTGCACATCAGACATCTGGCAAGTTTCCTTCATCAATTTCTGAATTTGATGAGTGTGGTTTTCATCCGCAAAATATTGATAATTTCCTTGCTCCCTTTGTTAAGTCAAGCAGTGTTCAAATTGGCATGAAATTTATTGATTCAATACCCATTAAATATAATAATACATGCCTTGTTATTGGTGAAATAGAACTTATTCATTGCAAGGACGAATCTCTTCAAGATAACTTTAAGGATGGAGTTGGAGTTGTTGGTTTAAATTCATATTATACGAGTAGTAAAGTAAAGGACTTAGAATATTTTAGAGTAAATAAAAATGATACATCAACTAAAAACTGAACAATTTTTAAAAGCCGACCTTGAAAAGGTATGGAGTTTTGTTTCTTCACCAAGAAACCTTAAGCTTATTACTCCTCCTTACATGGGTTTTAATATAACCTCTACTGATTTGCCAGAGAAAATGTATGCAGGTATGATAATAACATATAAGGTTTCTCCGATTCTATCTATACCCACAACATGGGTTACAGAAATAACTCATGTCTCTGAAAAAAAATTTTTCATTGATGAACAAAGAGTAGGTCCATACACAATGTGGCATCACCAACATTTTTTTAAAGAACATAAGAATGGAGTACTTATGAATGATATTATAACTTATAAAGCCCCGTTTGGTCCACTAGGTGTAATCGCTAATTCTTTATTTATACGAAAAAAACTCGAGAGTATTTTCAATTATAGATATAAAACTTTAAATCAAATTTTTAACTCATGACAAAATTATTATCACATCTTATTTTTTTATGTAGTAGCATTGTTTTTTCACAATCCTTTTACGATCTATCAATTGAAGGTATTGACGGCGATTTGATTTCTTTTTCGGAATTTAAAGGTAAAAATGTATTAATTGTGAATGTTGCATCTAAATGCGGTTACACATCTCAGTATGAAGACTTACAACAATTAAGCGAAGATTTTGATAATCTTGTT
>NHIO02000012.1 GCA_002171975.2 Flavobacteriales bacterium TMED191 | reverse complement strand
CAATCGGCATTACATAATTCAAATTCATCAAGTTCACCAATTACTCCACCAGAACCCTCCCAACTAAAAGACTCATTGAAGCTGTTAATTAGGAGTATTATTTCTGTGAAGCAAGCATTTTCATTATTTAATTCAATTTCATATGTTTCTTGTGCCTCTACAAATTGTCCTGAAGATGGATCTTGATATTCAATAACAGGATTTAAAATATTTTCTACTTCAAAATAAAGTGTATCTATACAAAGTGTATCACTTATAATGACTGAGTATGATCCAGCAGCTAAATCATAGATATCTTGTGTAGTTTCACCGTTATTCCACAAATAGCTTTGAATAAGACTATCACCAAGGCTGACTGACAGGTCAATCCAACCATCATTATTATTTGTACATTCATTTTTTATAAATGAATTTTCTATCATACTTGGCTCAGGTACAATTATATCTTCCTGGACCTGGCATCCGTCTGGGTGAATAATAGTTGCTGTATATGTCCCTGCCGAAATATTAAATAAATATTTGTATGTTTCCTCTGCAGTTGTACCATCTCCTTGAGCAATTGTGTCACCATTGAATTCCCATATAAATTGGCAAAAACTAGTATTGCAATCACAACCTGATGAGTTAAAATATACCATTCCATCATCGCCGTATTCACATGTTGGACTTTGAAAAAATGAAACGATATTATATTCATTTACTTCTCTGCTAATCACATCACATGCGCCATTAGCATCTGTGACGGTTACTGAATATTGACCTGGACCTATATTCTCTATATCCTCAGTAGTAGATCCATTAGACCATTGATATGTATATGGAGGTGTTCCACCAGTAACAAGTAAGTTAATTAATCCATTGTCTTCTCCGGGACATATGTCGCTTGGAAATGCAAATAAGCCTAAGTCACCTTGGCAGCCATCATTATAAATCCCATCATAATTTGTACCCATGTAGCTTCCCCATGCAATTTCAGATTCAGGTAATGTAATTTCAGTTGATAATCGATATGTATTTACACCAATATCAAATGGTCCGGGCCCAAAAATTTGACTACTATCTGCCTGTAATGAAAATACTATGTCCAACATACCGTCATTTTCTAAATCTGTAATTAATGGAGTTGAAGCAATATTTCCACCGGGCATGGGGCCAAAAAATTGGGACGTAGATTGGTTCGTGAAATCGATTAAAATGAGTTCATTTTCAAAGTATATACCATTATTATTAATAACAGAAATCAGAACTTCATCTTTTCCATCAACGTTGGAGTCAAATGCAATAGGGGTGCAAAAATTAACTAAACCTAAGCTGTCATTCCATAAAACATTGCCAGTTTCACCATCAATTAAAACTTGATAGTAGTCACTGTATGTGGATTGCCCACCTGAAAATATAGTTGCAAAAACATCTAGATTATTATCTTCTATTGAGAATTTACCAAGAATTGGAGATGCAGATGATTCTGTATTTTCTAACTTATATTGCCATAGTATTTCAAGATTGTTTCCATCAATAGCACTTACTTGTCCATCAAAACATTGTGTAATTATATCTAAGATACCATCTCCGTTCACGTCTCCGATTGATGGAGGTGCAATATGTCCCAGTTCAGAATTTGATAATAGTGGGACAGCACTTGTGAGATCTTCATTAAGTAATTCATCTAAATCACATGCCCATAAATTGCCAGCAATTCCTTCTCCGCCTGTTCCAAAAATAAGTGTCATATTTCCATCGTTATTTAAATCTACTAATAGTGGTGACATATATGTCTCATTAGAATCAGGAACAACAGCAGTTTTAATACTTAATCCGGTTAATCCGTCAATTATCATAATATGTCCAGGTGGTCTATCTAATACTGACATATCTAATGAATGATCTCCGCCATTGCTAACTAGTATGTCTGGATAATTGTCGGAATTTTGATCGTCAATAATTTGAGAAGTGTAAAAATTATACCATCCATAATCATTGGGGTTTAAATTTTCATCAGCCCAAAATTCCCATATAGTTTCACCATTTGAGCCATTAATTAATCTTAATTCAGCATCTCTACCACCAATAATCACATCATCAATATTATCATCATTGAAGTCATAAAATTGTGGGCTTGAAAACATTTCATTTCTTGTTTCAGTGTTCCATATTGTATTTCCATCTAGTCCATTAATTGCGCTAATTCCGTATGGTGTGGGATATCCCTCTACACCACCACCACGAATAATATCTTCAACTCCGTCATTATTGATATCGATAGATCGTGCTGACGAAAATGTCCTTATAATTGGTGTATTGTTTGTCCAGATAATTTCTTGAGCTAAGAATGGAGTAGAAATTAAAAATAAAATAAACAACCTCATGTCATTATGATTTTAGAATAGAAAAAAAAATTATTACACATCACAAAGATAATATTTTATATAGAATAGCCATTCTAATATAATAAATTTGAAAAATATATCACTATTAAATAATCTAAAGATTTTGTAACAAAAAATTTAAATAAAGAATCTAAAGTATTATTAAGATAATCAACTAAATAGAAAATAAATCCTCAACGATTTCACTATATTTGCTAGCTTAATTATAAGAAATATGAAGATTACTCAAAAAAAAACAGATACTAATACTTTAATGTTAAGTGCTAAAATTAGTGCGGATGACTATAAGTCTACTGTAAACAAATCTTTAGTAGATTATCAAAAAAAAATGAATATGCCTGGTTTTAGAATTGGTAAAGTGCCAATGGGTCTTGTAAAAAAGAAATATGAGTTGGCCATACGTGTTGAGGAGATAAATAAAATCTTATCTAATGGAATACAAAAATATATTACCGAAAAAGACATATCCATATTAGGTAATCCCTTGCCAATTGAGAATAAGGTGGATTTTATTAATAATTCTGAATATGATTTTGAATTTGAGATTGGTCTACAACCAGAAGTTGATTTATCCAAAGTTGAAAATACAAAAATTGATTATTTTACTATTAAACCAGAGAAAAAAGAAATTGATGATCATCAATTATCTTTACAAAAAAGATTTGGAAGTGTTAAGTCATTTGACTCCATAAATGATGGTGATATGCTTAAGGTTTTACTTGTTGAATTAGATGATAAGAAGCAAACAGTTGTTAATGGTATAAATATTGAGACCTCAATCTTGATTGATAAAATTGAAGATAAAAAATTGAGGTCAAAATTTTTAAATTTAGTAAAATCAAATTCTATAGTATTTGAGTTGAATAAAGCATTTTCAAATAATGTGGATATTGCCTCTATGTTAAAGATTTCTAAGGAAGAGGTTTCTAATGTGGCTAAATATTTTTCATGTACGATTAACGATATTAGTCGTCTTGTATCTGCTGAGTTAAATGATGACTTATTTAAAAAGGCATATCCATCCAAGTCTATTAAGACTGTAAAAGAATTTCAGAAAATTATAAAAGAAGATTTAGAATCTAAGTACATACAAGAATCAGACAGGAAGTTTTTTAATGATTGTTCCACTTATTTTATAAAAAAAATCCAGCTTGATTTCCCGGATAAATTTTTAAAAAAATGGTTAAAGAATAATGTTAAGAAGAAATTTACTGAAAAAGAATTTAATGAGGAATATAAAAATTATTTAAAATATTTATCATGGCAATTAATTGAAAATTCTATTTGCACAAAACATAACATTAAAGTTACTAATGAAAAATTAAAAGACTTTACTAAAGCATATGTTATACAACAGATGAAGAGTTATGGAAGTATTCAAATGGGCAATAAAGAAATTGATGGCATAGTAGAAAATGTTTTAAAAAATAAAAAAGAGGCTGAAAGAATGATGAATGAGGTAATAATAATAGAGTTAGTTAAGCATTTTAAGGATAATATGAAACTTGTGAAAAAAAGTATTTCTTTAAATGAATTTGTTAAATTAGCTAATAATCAAAAATCTTAAAATGGATAGTTCAAAAGAATTTAAAAAATATGCTACCAAACATGCGGGCATCAGTAGTACTACTATACATAATTATACTTCTGCATATCAGAATTATATTAATCCAACAATTACAGAGGAAATAACAGAAAATAGACGTCAAGTCACTATGGATGTTTTTTCTAGATTAATGCAGGATAGAATTATTTTCTTGGGTGTGCCTATTAATGATACTGTAGCAAATATTATTCAAGCTCAATTACTTTTTTTAGAATCAAGTGGACCAAAAGAAGACATTGAAATTTATTTAAATACACCTGGAGGTCAAGTGTATGCAGGTTTAGGTATTTATGATACTATACAGTTTATATCTTCCAGTGTTTCTACAATTTGTACAGGTATGGCAGCATCTATGGGGGCAGTATTATTGTGTGCTGGTGAGAAAGGTAAGAGGTCAGCCCTAAAACACTCCAGAGTAATGATACATCAACCTCTAGGTGGTACTCAGGGTCAAGCATCGGATATTCAAATTGTAGCTCAAGAGATTGATAAATTAAAAAAAGAATTATATGAGATTATTGCACATCATTCAAATAAAACTTATTCACAAGTAACCAAAGATGGAGATCGAGATTTTTGGATGACTTCTAAGGAAGCTCTAGAATATGGTATGATTGATGAAATTCTTTTACCAGATTCGAAAAAATAATTATATGGCAAAGCAAATCGTTGAAACATGTGCCTTTTGTAACAAAAAAAAAGCAGATGTAAATATTTTAATTACTGGTAATTCAGGTAATATATGTGACGTATGTGTATCCAAGGCAAATAGAATTATTGAAGAAGAAAAGACACTTAATTATAATGAGAAAATTAAACAAGATTTTAAGCTTTTTAAGCCTTTGGAAATCAATAAGTATTTAGATCAATATATTATTGGTCAGTCTTATGCAAAAAAAGTTTTGTCTGTTGCTGTTTATAACCACTATAAAAGAGTATTATCAAATATTGATGATCTTGAATTAGATAAATCTAATATTTTAATTTTAGGAGACACTGGAACAGGTAAAACACTCTTTGCACGTACTATTGCTAAAATGTTAAATGTGCCATTTTGTATTGTAGATGCAACCTCCATGACTGAGGCTGGATATGTGGGAGAGGATGTTGAATCATTATTAACTAGGTTGCTTCAAGTCGCAAATTATGATGTGACTGATGCAGAAAGAGGTATTGTTTTTATTGATGAAATTGATAAGATTGCTAGAAAAAATGATAATCCCTCGATTACTAGAGATGTTTCAGGTGAAGGAGTTCAACAAGCATTATTAAAATTAATGGAGGGCTCTATTGTTAATGTTCCACCCCAAGGAGGCCGAAAACATCCAGATCAAAAATATATTAAAGTAAATACTAAAAATATTTTATTTATTTGCGGTGGTGCTTTTTCAGGAATGGATAAGATTATTGAAAGTAGAACTAGCCAGCATTCTTTAGGTTTCTCTCGCAAAAAAAAGAACATAAAAAAAGAAAATCATTCTAGAAGTTTCTCATATGTTATGCCAAAAGACATCAAGAAGTATGGTTTGATTCCTGAATTGATTGGCAGATTACCAGTACTAACTTATTTGCTTCCATTAGATAGATTCCTATTGCGTAAAATCTTATTGGAACCTAAGAATGCTGTAATTAAGCAATATGAGAAATTATTTGAAATGGATAATATTGAATTGTCAATCCATCCCAAAGTGTTTGATATGATTGTTGGTTATGCATATGATTTTGGTTTAGGTGCTAGAGGTTTAAGATCAATTTGTGAAAAGTTATTTTTAGATGCTCTTTATAGTCTACCTAAAAATGATGCAAAAAAAAGAGTTTTAAAAATTGATTTAAAATATGCAAAAGAACAACTGAAGGATTTAGAGTTAAATAGCTTGAAATCAGCTAGTTAATTTTTTTAGAGTGTAAAATGTAAATTCAAACTTATGTTTTTTGTCAATCTTGTGTTGTTTTTCTTTTGTTACTTCCCATCTAGCCATATTTAATTTAGGAAAAAATGTATCACCTTTTATTATTGCATGTATCCGTGTTAAATAAATTACATCTATAAGGTTATTATCAAGGGCATATTTGTAGACAAGTCCTCCTCCTATAATAAAAATATTTTTTCTTTTTTCTTCCTTTGCCAATATTATTGCACTTTCAAGACTATTTGTAACTATACAGTCACTGGCATGAAAATCTTTCTTCTTTGTTAAAATAATATTTGTTCTTCCAGCCAGTGGTCTATATTTCTCAGGAATAGATAGGAAGTTTTTTCTACCCATTATAACTACGCTATCTTGCGTCTTTTCTTTAAAATAACTCATATCATCGGGTAAATGCCAGGGAAGATCATTTTGGATTCCAATAACATTATTTTCTGATGTTGCAACGATTAATTTTATTTTCAAAATACTTTTTTTAGACAGCAATTGGAGCTTTAATGTGAGGATGATGGAGATAATTAACTAATTCAAAATCCTCAAATTCGAAATCAAAAATACTTTGTCTATCATTAATTTTCATTATTGGAAGTTCTTTAGGTTCTCTTGATAATTGTAATTTGGCTTGTTCAAGATGATTCAAATATAAATGTGCGTCACCGAGAGTGTGAATAAATTCACCTACTTGAAGATTACATATTTTAGCGATCATCATTGTTAATAATGCATATGATGCAATATTAAAAGGTACTCCTAAAAAAATATCTGCACTTCTTTGGTATAATTGGCATGATAATTTTTTATTTGAAACAAAAAACTGAAACAATGAATGGCAAGGTGGAAGTGCCATCTTGCTTATTTCTCCAACATTCCATGCGCTAACAATTAATCTTCTAGAATTGGGGTTATTTTTTATATTATTTATGAGTTCTGATATTTGATCAATAGTTTCCCCATCTCTATTTATCCATGATCTCCATTGATAACCATAAACAGGGCCTAAATCTCCATTTTTATCAGCCCAGTCATCCCATATTTTAACATTGTTTTCTTTTAGATATTTTATATTAGTTGAACCACTTAAAAACCAAAGTAATTCATGAATAATAGACTTTAAATGAATTTTTTTTGTAGTTACAAGTGGAAAGGATTTTTCTAAATTATATCTACTTTGATATCCAAATACGCTCAAAGTGCCTGTTCCTGTTCGATCTTTTTTTTCTACTCCATGTTCCAAAACATGGTGCATAAGTTTATGATATTCTTTCATATTAATATTCCTACAATTATTGCTGTTAGTAATGAGGCTACGGTACCTGCTATAAGTGCTTTTATACCTAGTCTTGATAAATCGGTTCGCCTTTCGGGTGCTATTGCTCCTATACCTCCAATTTGTATGCCGATTGATAAAAAGTTAGCAAAACCACATAAAAAATAGGTTGCCATTATTGATGTTTTTTGGGATATAGTATTTTGTTTTATCATTTCTCCTAGCGATTCATATGCGATAAATTCATTTGCCACAGTTTTTTCTCCTAGTAACTGTCCTGCTAATAAAATGTCTTCGAAAGGGATTCCTATTAGCCATGCAATTGGTGCAAATAGATAGCCAAAAATCATTTCCATGGATAAGTTTTTATAAATACTTGTACTATTTGAAAGATTGTCATTAAGTCCAGTAAGTTGGCCGACTAAATTAAGTACTTCATTAATTAGTGCGATGAATGCAACAAAAACTAATATCATCGCTCCAACATTCACAGCTAGTTTAACTCCCTGGATTGTGCCTAATGCAATAGAATCAAATACATTAGACCCTAACGCATCCCCTTTAGTGAGTGTCATATTTTCGTTAACTTTTTTTGTTTCGGGTAAAATAATTTTACAAGCAACAATTGCAGCTGGTGCCGACATTACAGATGCTGCTAAAAGGTGTGGAGCAAATTCTTCTCCCAACATTGCTGTGAAGGCAATGAATACGCCCCCAGCAATTGTTGCCATTCCTCCTCCCATTAAGCATAATAGTTCGGATTGTGTCATTTTTGAAATATAGGGTTTTATCAATAGAGGAGATTCAGTTTGACCCAAGAAAATATTTCCTGCTGCTGCTAAACTTTCAGACCCAGAAAGTTTCATGCTTTTTTTCATGATAATTGCAAAAAAGTAGACAATCTTTTGAAGTATCCCTAAGTAGAATAATACACTAGTTAATGCGGAAAAAAACACAATTGTTGGTAAAATTTGAAAAGCAAATATTGCTCCAAAAGATGGATCATTGACTAATGTTTCACCAAATAAAAATATTGAACCCTCTTTTGTAAAATCAAGAATTGATAGAAAGGTGTTGCTAATAGTTTGGAATAATTTTTCAACAATATTTACGTGTAATATGCATATTGCAAATACTAATTGAATTAGCAATCCTTTAATTACTATAGACCAATTGATTGATTTTTTGTTAGATGAGCATAAATAACAAAAAAATAATAATCCTAAAATACCTATTAATCCTCTTATAATTGTTTCTGTATATGTCATTATTTCATTTTTTTTATTTGGTCTCTAATTTTAGCTGCTAATTCATAATTTTCTGACTGTAGGGCATGATTAAGTTTTTTTTCTAGTTCATTTAATGAATCTTGAACTATTTTAGTTTTTTTCTTTTTTTCAGATTTATGGGCTGTTTTTTTTTCTTCTACATAATCTTCTTTTAAGTAATTTTGAGATTTATCTAAAATTTCTTTATAGGTGTAAATTCCGGAATTAAACCTTATAGCAATTGCAATTGCATCAGAAGTTCTTGAGTCAATTGAAAAACTATGATTAGTCTGTTTATTAATAAATAAAACTGATGAGTAAAAAATCCCTTTTTCTAATTTATGGATTATGATTTTGTCTAGAATTAAATTATTTTTTTCTGCAATACTTAGAAAAAGATCGTGGGTCAATGGCCGTGGCGAAGAAATATTTTTATCCAGCCCAATTGCAATTGCTTGAGCTTCACATTGTCCAATGACAATTGATAGCTTTTTAAGGCCGTTATCTTCTTCTAAAAAAAGAGCATATGCACCAGATTTAAATTGACTATATGATAAACCAACTATATTCAATTTAATTAATTCCATTTTTTAGCCTTTATATTTTTTAAGCTCGTTAATAAGTTTTGGAACTACTTCAAATGCATCCCCAACTATACCATAATTTGCTGCTTTAAAAAAAGGTGCTTCAGAATCAGTATTAATTACTACAATATGTTTTGAACTATTTACACCTGCTAGATGTTGAATTGCTCCAGAAATCCCAATAGCAATATATAAGTCGGGATTAATAGCAATACCTGTTTGTCCAACATGTTCAGAATGTGGTCTCCATCCCATATCTGAAACAGGTTTAGAACATGCAGTTCCTGCTCCAAGAAGTTCTGCCAATTCTTCTATCATAGTCCAGTTTTCGGGACCTTTTAAACCTCTTCCTGCAGAAATAACAATATTCGCATCAGACAATGAAATCTTTTCAGATGTTTTTTCACGACTTAAAATTTGAATTCCTTGAGAAATATCTTCAATATTAAATTCTATATTTAACAATTCTCCATCTCCTGTTATTTTCTTTATCTCTCCAATTGAGTTGGGAATTATTGTAATAATATTAAGATTGTAATTCGATTGGTATTTAACGTGTGCTTTTCCAGAAAACCCTTTACATTGAACGATGAGAGGATTCTGGCTTTCGGGTAATGAAATAGCGTTTGTTATTAATCCATGGTTGGTCTCGTTTGCGAGTAAAGGTGATATGGATTTCCCCATATTGGTATTTGAAATAATTGATGTATTAACATCATTTTCTTGAATAAACTTAGAACAAATTTCGGAAAGTAATTTATTAGTGCAATTTTCAAATGAAGTATTGGTGATATTGATAATTTTATCAGCACCATATTCCGTCATTAGATTGGCATTATTTGCACCCAATGTTAGTGCAACTAGTTTTTGATTTTTTTGATTTGCTATATTTTTCCCATAGCTTAAAGTTTCAAAAGATGTTTTTTTGAACTCACCATTCCAGTTTTCTATTAATGTGAATACGCTCATTTTAATTTATTAAGTTAATTATTAATTTTTATATAACTTTTGCTTCAGAATGTAATAACTCTACTAAATTGCCAACATTATCTTCATTAATAATTTTACATTCAGACCTTGCTAAAGGTTTCTCGTATTCTAAAACATTGATTGCAAATTCATTTTTTAAAGAGGATTCAATAACTTCTAATGGTTTTGTTCGGGCGGTCATTATACCTCTCATTGATGGTATTCTGAGTTCTTTTTCTTCTACAAGGCCTTTTTGTCCAGCAATTAATGTTGGTAATTGACTTGTACTTATTTCGTGGCCATTATCTATTATTCTTTTTATTTTTATCAAACTTCCTTCAATTTCTAGACCTATGCATCCATTTATAAAAGGAATATTTAATTTGCTAGCTACAAATCCGGGAACTTGTCCACCATTATAATCAATTGATTCAGTTCCGCAGAATATTAAATCAAATGATTCTTGTGAACAGAAATTGGCAATACAATCAGCAACTATTTTACTACTCATTGATTCTTGATTAATACGTACAGCTTTGTCTGCACCAATAGCTAGGGCTTTTCTTAGTATTGCATCATTTTTGTTATTTCCCACGTTAATGGCTGTTATTGTTGCACCTATTTTTTCTTTTATAAAAACTGCTTTTGTTAAGCAAAATTCGTCATAAGGATTAATAATAAATGTTATGCCTTCTTGATTAAACTGTTTATTCTCATTTGAGAAAGTAATTGGTGAGGTAGTATCCGGCACACTACTTATGCATACTAAAATATTCATATTAATAAGGGTTTTATTTTCACTAAAATAATTAAAAAAGACATAATATGTTACACTATCTTATCTAGATATTTATTTTTATGCACATTAGATAAAAAAAATAAATAAATTTGTAGAAATATTTATTGATATAATGAGAGAAATTCAATTTAGAGAATCGATTGCTGAGGCAATGAGCGAGGAAATGCGATTAGATCCTAACATTTTTTTAATGGGTGAGGAGGTAGCGGAGTATAACGGAGCTTATAAGGCATCTAAGGGTTTATTAGATGAATTCGGTGCAAAACGCATCATTGATACACCTATTTCTGAGGGTGGTTTTTCAGGTATTAGCGTTGGTGCTGCAATGAATGGATTAAGGCCAATTGTTGAATTTATGACATTTAATTTTTCTTTAGTGGCAATTGATCAGATTATTAATAATGCAGCAAAAATGATGCAGATGTCTGGAGGACAGTTTAATATTCCAATTGTATTTCGCGGCCCTACTGGTTCAGCAGGTCAATTGGCTGCTACACACTCTCAATCCTTTGATAGTTGGTATGCAAATTGTCCTGGTTTAAAAGTAGTAGTTCCGTCTAACCCTTATGATGCTAAAGGTTTGTTAAAGAGCGCTATCAGAGATAATAACCCTGTCATATTCATGGAGTCAGAGCAAATGTATGGTGATAAAGGTCATGTTCCCGAAGAGGAGTATCTTATTCCTATTGGTAAAGCAAAAATTGTTCAAGAAGGTTCGGATGTAACAATTGTTTCATATGGCAAAATGTTAAAAAAAGTTTATGATGCAAGTTCTGAATTAAGTCAAAGTGATATTTCTTTGGAAATAATTGATTTGCGAAGTTTAAGGCCTATAGACTATGATTTAATAATTAAATCTGTTAAAAAGACTAATCGATTAATTATTGTAGAAGAGAGTTGGCCATTAGGTTCAATTTCTACTGAGATAAGTTACAGTATACAGAAAAATGCATTTGATTATTTAGATGCTCCAATTTCTAGAATATGTTCAGCTGATACACCTATGGCATATTCTCCTGTATTAGTAGATGAATTTTTACCTAGTAAAAGACAAATTATAGATGAAGTAAATAAGGTGCTGTATATATAGAAATGCAGTTTGATAAACAATTTATTTCTTAAATAGACCGCTTAAATTAGAATCTATTTTTTCTATTATCACACCAAGATCAGACTTATTGTTTTGAAAATCTATGTCGGTTGCTTGAATAACTAGATGATTATGTTTATAATTTGAGAAAAATGCTTCATATCTTTCGTTCAATCTTTTTAAATAGTCAATTCTAATTCCCTCTTCATAATCTCTTCCTCTTTTTTGTATTCTATTTACCAAAGAGGGTACATCAGACCGTAAATAAATTAATAAATCTGGAGCTGATACAAATGACTCCATAAGTTTGAACAAGTCTAAATAGTTATCATAGTCTCTTTGTGTCATTAAGCCCATGGCTTGTAAATTAGGAGCAAATATGTATGCATCTTCATATATGGTTCTGTCTTGAATAATTGTTTTTTTAGATTTAATGATATCCTGAACTTGTCTAAATCTACTATTTAAAAAGAAAACCTGTAAGTTAAATGACCAACGCTGCATATCTTCATAAAAGTTATCCAAGTAAGGGTTGTTGTCAACGGCCTCAAATAGTGGAGACCATTTATAATGTTTAGCAAGCATCTTACATAATGTGCTTTTTCCGACTCCTATATTTCCTGCGATTCCAATGTGCATTGTATTGTATTTTTTTATGAATATATAATAAAATCTATAATTTTTTCAATAAAAATTCTATAAAATTCCGGTCATTATATAATCTTTTGATTTTATTTTGTCCACCGATTTTATTTTCTTTTTTAAATAAGTTATAAAAGAAATTATTTTTCACCTCATGCAAAATTGGTTCTTTAATTAATATATTTTTATATCTTTTTGCTTCGTAATCAGAATTGATTTCTTGAATTTTTTTATCTAAGTAATATCTAAAATTTTTTATGCTTTCTGGTGCTTTTTTGAACTCAATTATCCATTCATGGCATCCTGTTTTGTTGGTGAAAAAATATGGCGCAGCAATAAATTCATTAACAGAAGCTTTAGTTTTAAGACATGCAAATTTAATTGCCTGGTTTGCGTTATCTACATCCATCTCCTCGCCGAAAGCATTTATAAAACTATATAACCTTCCAGTAATTTTAATTTTAT
>NHIO02000011.1 GCA_002171975.2 Flavobacteriales bacterium TMED191 | reverse complement strand
TTAGTATTTTCGGGGTATAGCGTAGTCCGGTTATCGCGCGTCGTTTGGGACGACGAGGTCGCAGGTTCGAATCCTGCTACCCCGACAACTTTCCTTAACTTTTAGGAAATTAACAGATTTGGACTCTTATTTCATCTATTTTTTTTCATCCCGCAACATTTTATTTTTTAAAATAAAAAGTCAAAAAAGTTTTGAAAATTGCAGTTATCAGATTACAAACTTGAAAAAAGTCCCTGATTTTTGAAAAGTTTGTCGGGGTAGCAGGATTCGAACCTGCGACCTCGTCGTCCCAAACGACGCGCGATAACCGGACTACGCTATACCCCGAAAATACTAAGCGGAGAGAGAGGGATTCGAACCCTCGATACCGTTACCAGTATAACACCTTAGCAGGGTGCCGCTTTCAGCCACTCAGCCACCTCTCCGAAAAGAAGAATTGCAAATATATATATATAATACTAGAGTATGAAATTAAATAATTAAATTGCATAAAAAATTATATTAATATGAAAGAAGTAGTTATTGTATCATATACTAGAACGCCTATAGGAAGCTTTGGTGGTGGACTTTCCTCTGTAAGTGCGACAAAACTTGGATCTATTGCTATCAAAGGTGCTATTGAAAAAATTAATCTAGATAAAAAAATAATAGATGAAATATTTATGGGGAATGTTATTTCATCTGGTTTAGGACAAGCACCTGCTAAACAGGCTGCAATTTATGCTGGCATTAGTGATAAAACACCTTGTACCACCATAAATAAAGTCTGCTCTTCTGGTATGAAAGCTGTAATGATTGGAGCACAGTCAATTCAAAATGGTGATAATGATATAATTATTGCAGGGGGGATGGAAAATATGTCGGCAATTCCATTTTATATAAATGATATGAGAGGTGGAAAAAAATTAGGTCACACACAAATTAACGATGGATTATTAGTGGATGGACTAACAGACGTTTATGATAATGTTCACATGGGTGTATGTGCTGAAATATGTGCAGAAGAAAATAAAATTAGCCGTGAAGAACAAGATGAATTTGCTTTAAAATCATATGAGAAAAGTAATCAAGCCTGGACAAATGGATTTTTTAATAGCGAAATTACACCCGTAAAAATCTCAACAAGAAAAGGAGACATAATAATTGACACAGATGAAGAATTTATTAATATAAACGTAGAGAAATTTAAAAAGCTAAGACCTGTTTTTAAAAAAGATGGAACTATAACAGCTGGTAATGCATCAACAATTAACGATGGTGCAGCTGCCTTGATTTTAATGAGTAAAGAAAAAGCTCAAGAATTAAATTTAAAACCAATTGCGAAAATCATCTCATTTGCTGACTCATCACAAGAACCAAAATGGTTTACAACAACACCAACCAAAGCATTAGAAAAAGCAATTAATAAAGCAAATTTAAATAAAGATATAATTGATTTTTGGGAACTAAATGAAGCATTTTCAGTCGTTGGATTAGCAAATATTAAAAATTTAGGCATAAATGACAACAAGGTTAATGTAAATGGAGGTGCAGTTTCTCTTGGACATCCTTTAGGTTGTTCTGGAGCTAGAATTTTAGTAACACTTTTAAATACTTTAGAAAAAAATAATAAAGAAATTGGAGCAGCTGGAATATGTAATGGAGGAGGAGGTGCATCTGCAATGATAATAAAAAACTTATGTTAGAAGGTATTTGTGTTTTACCAATAATACCCATGCGAGTTAATAAATCAGATAAATCAGAAATGATTAATCAAGTTCTTTTTGGAGAATCCTTTAAAGTATTACAACAAGATAAAAAATGGAGTAAAATCATTCTTAATCATGATAACTATTGTGGTTGGATTGACAATAAGCAATACCAAATAATACCAAAAATTAATAATAAATTTCAAATATCAAATAAAAAATATACTAATATTAAAATCGCCAATACTCAACAGCCCTTATTATTAGGAAGTTTTATTCCAAAGAATAGAAAATTAATAAATATTATCAATATTGAAGAAAAACTTTCTTTTTGTGAAATGCTACCATTTAGAACATGGTTTTTAAAAATTGCAAAAAAATATATCAACACTCCTTATCTATGGGGAGGAAGAAGTCCTTTAGGAATTGATTGCTCTGGTTATACACAAATGGTATATCGATTTTTTAACTATAACCTTCCACGAGACGCATTTCAACAAGAAAAAGAAGGTGAAAAAATATTTAATTTCTCAAAAATAAAACTAGGCGACTTAGCATTTTTTGGTGATAAAAAAACTTCCCACGTTGGAATCATTTTAAGTCGATCTAAGATAATCCATGCATCAGGTAAAGTAAGAATTGACAACCTAAATCAAAAAGGAATATATAATTCTGAAACTAATTTATATACACATAAACTGAAGTCTATTAAAAGAATACTTTCTAATTAATAAGAATTCGTTTATAAACATGCTTATCACCAACAACTAAATCTAGTATATAATAAGATGATGGAAGTGACTCTATATTAATCACATTTTTTTCAGCACATTGCAATTTGTCTTTAAAAACAACTTGACCTTTTAAATCAATTAAAAAGACATTAGCATAATTAACATTATTAAAATCTGGTAATATAATATTTAGTATACCATTAGACGGATTTGGAAAAATAGAAATTAGTTCAAGTATATTATCATCAATCGACATAAAACCTGAAATAGTATCATCATCATCATTACAGCTTCCATCACCATCTACATCGTCATCAGATTCGTCAGGTATTCCGTCACCATCTACATCATCATCTTCACTATTAACAACACCATCACCATCTACATCATCATCTTCACTATTAATAATGCCATCATTATCTAAATCTTGAGGAGGCACTTGGAAAAATATAGTATCAGAATACCAAAGACAACCAGCTTCATCAGACATTATATAATAATAGTAACCATCTTGATTAGCATTAATAGTGATACCACTACCATAAACACTATCATCAAAATACCAGATAAAATCATATGATGAATCATTAATATTAGAATTTAATGTCAAACATGAAAGAATAATAGAAGGATCTAAATCTGCACATTTAACAACATATAAAGCAGAAGACATGCCAAAACATCCATTTTCAGTAATAAACTCTACATAATATGTCCCAGATATTTCTACATCATAATTAGATTGAGTAGCTCCTTCAATTAAAACTCCATCTAAATACCATTGAAAAGAAGTTATCGATTCATCTTCAATAAATACAGTATAACTATCTTCATTTAACATTGTTTCTATTTCTGGCGAATCAAAAACACTAATTATTTCTGAATTTTCAATAGTAGTAACAGGAACTACGCTTGAATAGATAGAATAATTGCCGTTAGAACATCCAGAATTAAAGGTGTGATTACCCTCATCTAAATTTATAGTGTAAGTGCCAAGTAAATCATCATCAGAAATTTGAATATCTAACGGAATACCAACTGCATCTTCAAGCCCATCAAGAATATCCCATGCTTCAGTATCCCATATTTCAACATTATATGGAGGATTTACTAAATTTAGATTAATATTAGACCATGAAGCAGAAGTTCCAGTAATATATTCACCAGATCCTATACCACCAGTCTGATAAATTAAATTATTATTTCCGTCGTAAATTTTTAAAAACAAATCGGGATCAGACCAACATCCAGAACCAATAAGCCATAAATCCCAACAAAACTCCTCAAAATCACCACCATAACAATCAACAGAAACATCCGATATATTAAAATCAGTAAGAATAGTTTCAGTAGTAGTTAAATTTGTTACTAATGAAACTTCATAATCTCCATCATTACTATACAATTGGGTGCTTGGATATTGCTCATTACTTGTATTTCCATTACCAAAATCCCATAAATACTCTACATCATAATCTTCACTTTCAACTAGGGCTTCAAATTGAACTTCTAAATCTTCGCATCCATTATTAGGGGAAAATATAAAACTGTTATTGCCACCAGATCCGGGATTTACAGTTAAAAATAAATTAAATTCAGTTGGATAAGCAATTTCAAAACCGACAGCTTCAACTGTAACATTTGCTACAACATAAACTGTTATAATATAATCCCCAGGTGAAAACGGAACACCACTTACATAAGCACAACCAAATTCATTTTCAGAGGGATAAAACACCATTGAAGGATTTGATAATTCAGCAGAGAGACCAATAGGAAAACCAACAATTTGACTAACAGCTAATTCAGTCAAAACAACATCAAAACCTTCCGCTTCAAATTGAGTAGGCATCCAAAAAGTTAAATCAGTGGAATAAAATTCTCCAGCGGTTGCATTTGGGAGTTGCATTGGACAAATATTTGGAAAGGCAGGGGAAATAGTACAACTTTCATCATAAGAGCACTGAGAAAAACTATAAAATGAAATTAAAAAAGTAAAAAAAATAATAAAACGTTTCATAGAACTAATCTTTAATAACAATAATTGGAATTACATGATGTAAATCATCAGTATTGACACGAAAATAATATATTCCAGTTGGTATATTATCAACAATTAATGATTTTTTTTCAAATAGTCTTTTAGGCTTGGTCCATAGTTGATTACCAAAACCATCAAACAATTCAAAATAAACAGGTTCTAAATAATCATTATTAATATTTAAAACCACACGACCAGTTGATGGGTTAGGCATACACGAAATAACTAAATTATGAGTGTCTTCAAGATTATTTTCAAATACAATAAAATTTATAAAAGCAGAATTCGAGACACATATATTGTTATTGTAATTATATGAAGCCGTCACACCATAAACACCTGATGAGGAAGGGATTATTTGAAAAGAATTAGAATCTATATTTAACACATTCCCATCTAATGTCCATTCGTAGTTATCATAACCAGATTGTGTTGTTAACCACCCACCGGAATCCCACAAATCAATAACAAATTCTGGTGACTCTAATATAGGAAAGGAAACCGATTGAGTATAATTTAATTCATCTGTAACTTCAACAAAATATTCTCCTATATCAAGATTTAAAGTATTTTCAATATTCTCTTGTAGAACAATTTCTTCAACTATATCACCATCATTATCATACAATGTAAACTGATATGGGGGAACTCCACCTGCTACAGTCCATGAAAAATCTCCATTTATATCATCATAACATTCAGCATTATTAATACTAAAATCAATTTCAATTGCAGGAATACAACTTGAACAATCATTAATAGTTGCATTTGGATTATAATTAGCTGCATTAGAGTCCATACAACCATAAACAAGTAAATTAGTACATGAACCATCATCAAATGTTGGTTGTGGATTAGGAATTAATAACTCTGTACAACCATAACTATATTCAAAATCACAACCATTTTCATTTAATGTATTATTAATCAAAGAAAAATTAAAATCATTTTGATCATTATATTCTATCACTTCATAATACTCAATATAGCAAGGATCCATGCAACCATAAATATATTGGCAAGGATTGACTGAATTAATATTACCTGGGGGTAAAGAATTGACGTTAGTATTATTACCAGACAAATTAAAAACTTCAATTATATCCATATTATCAATTCCAAATAAACTAGAACCATTGGCATCAAAATTAACATCAGTTAATTGCCAAACAGTGATATCATCTTCTACCCAAGCGGCAGACTCACCATCATCATTATAATCATTAAAATTTTCAGCTAAATTATCAGTACAACCATATATATAAGGGTAACAAGTATCCTCATAACCTAAAGTGTCATCATCAGATGATAATATAGGAATAGGAGAATAAGAGCCCAAATCATTTGATATAAATACCAACTCTTGAATAGTTGCCTCAGAGTTATAATTAAAAGAATTTGGATCTAAACAGCCTAAATACTGACAACAATCATACAAATTATCAGGAATTGGAATAAAAATCTGATTATCATAAAAATCATCATAACAATAATTTCTTGCAATAAATGCATCAGAACAATCAGATTCTGGCTCAGGGTATAAACAACCCTGTGGTTCGCCTGCGATTTGTGGCATTCCAAAATTACATGCTGACTCATCAGTACAAGGAGGAATATAATTCATAGCATCAGTATCATCACAAACATAGTATTCACATGAACCATCATTAATATTCGCATTTGAATCATAATTATAAGCAATTATACCATCTCCATCTTCAGTATCACCACCATCTGTACATCCAAGATAAATACATGGAGTAAAACTATCAATGTCTATTTGATTAGAGTATTGAAAAATATAATTAAAGCTATCTCCATCTATATCATTATCTATATTATTTAAGATACCATCTCCATCAATATCATTAGGAGAAACAAAGCTTATTACATTGGCCCAATCTGGTAAATCAGGATTAAAAACTTCATATGTTCCATCAAGATTAAAAAGAAGATTGTAATTAATTGTTCCAGGTGGTGAGAAATTCTCTTCTTCAGGAAGATTTTGGTAAAAATCACCATCTATATCATGAAAATTATCAGCATTAACATCATCGCAACCATAATATAAACAGCAATTTTCTGAATTCTCAAAAGAGAATTCATATTGATTAAATATAATTGAGAAAATGGATGTTCCAGGTTCTTCATTAAAATCAATTGAAAAACCAAAAGTTTGAGCATCAGAAAGGATATCTTCTCCATTACAATTATAGCCATAATTCATCGCACTTGGATCTTGACAAGCAGGAAAATAATAACAATAGTCAACGCCTACTAAAATATTTGCATTTGGATTATAGTTTGCAGCTTCAACATTTGGAAAAGGACTTTGGTAATAAAGTAATTCTCCAGAATCTGAAGTATATAAAAACCTATCATCACATTCATAATCATCTAATTGACCATTAGCCGCAAAATTAATTCCATCAAAAGCAGAACCATCAAAACAAGAACCATCATCTGTACAACCAGGATTTGCATAAAAGCAACAATCAAGTAATCCATCAGACTCAATTTCTAAAGTATAATTATTTAAAAAATCATCTAAACAAAAAGTACCATCATTCCCACTATAAAAATTATCAGCATTAGGGTCACTACAATACAAACAAGTACCATCATTATCTGTTGCATTTGAATTATAATTAGCTGCAATTGAATTTGTACAGCCCAAAATAACATAATCACATGTATTGTCATCCTCTGTTGCATTTGAGTTATAATTAGCTGCAGATTCCTCTGTACATCCTAAAATTTCTAATTCATCACAAACGTCATCACCATCTAAATCATTAAAACAATTATTATCACAATCATATATTAAATCTTCGGAATACTCACATAATGAATCATCAAATTCAAAACATGAATCACAATAATTACATGCGGTTGGATCCGAACACCCCTCGCTTAAAAAACTTAGAACAGATACAGCTGAAAGCCCATTACAGGAATATATGTTATCACCAAGGAGCATTTGAACATTAGATGCTAAAATAGATTGTTCTGTTTCAATGTCATATACATACCAAATATATTCATCACCTATTTGAAAACCATTATTGGCTCCTCCTTCTGATCCCCATGCTGCTATATTTTCAGCAACACCACTCCATGTCATTAATCCTCCAAGAGCTAATTCTGAACCATTATTATAAAAAACTCCAATTAAATCTCCGTTGGTTATAGGTTCACCATTAATATTAATAGTACTATTAACCGGAATAGCGATAGAATGGTTACAATCTGTAGCAGAAGGTTCATTAAAATTATTCCAATTTTGAGATGAACCTAAAAAGGTGAAAAAAACACAAACAAATAACACTAACTCTCTAAACATATTTTTTATTCTGTTATATTAAATACTATTTTTTTAGATTCAAAATCACTTCTAACTTCTAGGTAATACATTCCTTGAACATTATTTTTTAAAGAAAATGGCAGATTGTATGAACCTATACTCAACAGCCCACAATCATATGAATAAACTTTTTTACCAATTGAATTGAAAATATCAATAACAACATCAGTCTCATTGTTTATTAACATTTCGATATTAAAGGCCCCAGTATTAGGATTCGGGTAACATTTAATACTTTTAAAGACATTGCTTTGTTTATTGGTAACAGAAGCATTAGAAACAATACTAATCCCATTTATAATATAATTATCATCACCCTCTTGCCATGTGAAATTTAAATCATACAAGTTATTTGTAGACTCATCCCATAATTCAAAAAATAATTTTTCACCACTAAACATACCATCCTTTTCCATAGACAAATCATCATTACCCCAAACTACTAAAACATTATTTGAGTTTTCTAAAATTGCCACACCAAAGATATTGCCCTCTAAATCTAATACTGCAATTTCATCTCCATCTTGAATTTCAAAATCATTCCAAGCATCCAATGGTATACCAATAGTCATATTGTTATTAGTTTTCTGAAAATCAGTATAATACGATGGCTGATCTAAACTTAATCTACCAGAGTAATTTGGACTAACTAATTCACCAATATTAAAAATACCATCACTATTTGATGGAAAGTTAAATAATTGATCTTCAAAAACTTTTAAAACATAACCTTCTCCAGGAAATAGTTGATCTACAGTATTTATGTTTAATTCTGGCCAATATACATTCCCTGAATCGTCTTTAAGTAGTTTAATATTACCTAAAAGATCTAACAAGGCACTTTCTAATGGCATTGAAAGATACCTTGGATAAGAAATATAATTCCAACCAGCTAAGTTAAACTCAATATCTTCTGGTTGGATAAAATCTCCGTAAACAGTCAATTCATTAGGATATAAAGTTTTTATTCCAAAAGCATCGTGATTATTTAAATTAACTAATGTATTAATTTCTAAATCTGGCCAATAAACTAAACCATTTGCATCTTTAATAATAACAAGTTCCTCTAAAATAGGTTCAAACATTGACTGTACATTTTCATTAGAATTAATATAAGTAGAAATAATATCCCAGTCAGTATAAGGATTTTCATTAAGCGGAATTGACTGATATGTAGCAAAAATTGAAGCTAAAATACCACTTTCTCCACCTGCAATAAAATTTCTCTCATCAGAATATGAATCATCATAAACCACAAAACCATAAGCTTGTGTCTCTGTTTCATTGTTCCAAACTCTCCACTTAAATTGCTCTAATTCATCAAAACCATTATTGGAACCATCGTTTCCATAAGCAATAACTTGCGTATTTTCATCAATCCACATAGCATATCCTCCACAAGTCTGAGTACCATCTTCATTATCAAAAAATACACCGACATAATCACCAGGTGTTAAAGTTACTTGATCAAGCAACATAACAGCATCTGCTGGAATGTCAATAGTATGTAATAAATTTGTTTCAGTTACATCCCATCCTTCAGGAGATAGATAATCTACAGTCAATTCCTGCTCAACAACACACCCATTACCATCTGTTATAGTAACAAAATACTCTCCACCACACAAAGAAGTAATCTCAGAATCTATTGCTCCGTTAGACCACAAATACTCATATGGCTCTGTACCCCCTGTTACAAAAACACTAGCAGAACCTGAAGAGCAATTAGAATACTCTCCCGAAGTAGTTTCAGAAGTAATTAATAGTGATTCTGGCTCTTCCAATGTAAAATTTAAACTTATTTCACAACCATTAAAATCAGTTACAATAAGTACATATGTACCAGACGTCAAATTATATAAATCTTGAGATACTAAACCGTTTGACCAGTTGTATGTATACGGAAATGTTCCACCTTCAACTGTAACATCAATAAAACCGTCGTTTGCACCATTACAACTTATTTCATAATCAGAGCCATAATTAGAAGATATTCCAGTAACTGTAAATTCAGAGGGTTCAGAGATCTCTACTGATTCTGTATTTTCACATCCATTTTCATCAGTTACTAATACTGTATAAATTCCAGCACCGATATTTTCTATATTTCCCTGCTCAGTTGCTGTTAATGGAGTTCCATCTTGGTCTAGCCATAAATATGTATAATTTTCAATACCACCTGAGACATTTATATCGGCAGAACCAAGATTCCCATAACATTCTGGGTTTTCAACACTTACAGTTACATTTATCTCTGTCGGTTCATTAATTATAAACTCGGAATCAATTGAACAACCATTACTATCAATTGTGGTTAAATAATAAGTTCCAGATCCAAGATTTGAAATATTTTCACTGCTAGTTCCTGACCAGATGTAAGTATAATCTCCAGCACCTCCATTTGTAGACACATTAATAAAACCATCAGAACCACCAAAACAAGAAATCGCGTATCCGTTGTAATTTGAAATCGTTGACAATGATTCTAATTGTGAGGGTTCCTCAATTTCAACATCGATCGAGGCTGAACAACCATTTTCATCAGTTACTACTAAGTCATAAAATCCAGCTGTTATACCGGTTAAGTTTTGAGTAATCTCACCGTTAGACCATAGATATGAATATATTCCAGTACCACCCTCTACAGTCACATCGATAAAGCCATCGGATTCTCCGTAACATGACACACCATATCCGGAATACTGTGTAGATAAATCATAAGCAAGTAATAATTCATTTGGTTCTGTAATTTCAACAGCGATAGATGCTGTACATTCATTTTCATCAATTACTAGCAGATCATAAGATCCAGCTATCACGTCACTTATATTTTGTGTAGTTTCACCATTAGACCATTGATATGTATATATTCCAGCACCTCCTTCTACGACTACATCAATAGAACCATCATTAGCACCATTACATGAAACATTAATTGCATTAAAGGATGCATTTAAAAGATCTGGTTCATTGATGGTAAATTCAATAATCTCTTGACACCCATTGTAATCAGTCACAGTTATAAAATAATTTCCAACAGTTAAATTTTCTAAATCACCTTCAATTATATAAGAAGCATCTCCAAAAGCAATACCTCCATTTATATCTAAAGTAACAAAACCATCACTACCACCATTACATGTAACATCTGAAACAGAAAGAGAAACAGAAAGAGGAGAACCTGTATATGAAATTATTTCTGAGATACCTTCAAATTCGAAAGAACCTGCAGAAGGTTGATTTTCGGAATATTCAACATTCATAGGATATGAACAATCTTCACCAGCAGGCCAAATCTGCCAAAAAAATGGCTCATTAGAATCAAAACCATCTTTTTCTAAAGTAGTTTCATCATCTCCACAAATAGTAAGTGAAAAATTACTTCCTATATACTCTATTCCTTGAGAAAACACATAGTTACCATTATCATCCAAATAAAATACACCAACGTAATCGCCTGAATTTAATCCATCTAAAGAAAATCCTACTACATGATTATTAAAGGCACAACCACTATTATTTCCCCAAGGAGTATCAAAATCTAATTGATTTCCATCACAATCAAATCCTTCAATAGGATAATTACAAGAACCATCATCTGTATTAACTGATTCATCATAATTACATGCTGAATTATCTAAACAACCAAATAATACTGGTTCACAAGAACCATCATCTTCAGTTGCAGATGGAATATAATTAAAAGCCTCCAAATCTGTACAACCGAAAACCTCAATTTCATCACATACACCATCTACATCAGAATCATTTAAACATACGCCTGAACAATCAACAAAATCAAAACCAAATAAATCTATTGGATACAAACATGAGAAATTTTCATTATTAGCGTCTATATTATAATTACATGCCTCAAAATCAGTACATCCTGAAACAATACAAGTTCCATCATCAATTGTAGCAGATGAATTATAATTATCTGCTTCAGGATTAGTACAGCCAGCACAGGATTCGTATTCACAATCGACAAATTCATTAAAAATACCATTTGGATCAAAATTACATGCAGTTGCATTCAAACAACCAGTAAAAATACAAACACTATCTTCTGTTGCTTCTGGATTATAATTAAGTGCATTAGAATTTGTACAACCTCCTAATTCTAATTGATCACATACACCATCATTATCAATATCTGAAATACAACTACCATCACAATTATAGAAGTCATCTGGATATGTACATGAACCATCATCAGTATTTACTGAGTCATCATAATTACACGCATTTAAATCTAAGCAACCATAAGTAAATGGGAGACAAGATCCATCATCAGTGTTTGCTGAAGAATCATAATTAAAGGCTGTAAAATCAGTACATCCTAAAACTATTGAAATACATGTACCATTATCAAAACATGCATTTTCATTATAATTAAATGCAGTAGAATCAATACAACCTTCAACATAACAACAATTACCTTCATCCGTATTAGCACTTGAGTCATAATTAAGAGCTAACAAATCAGTACATCCTAGAACTACTGCAATACATGAACCATCATCTTCAGTAGCTAATTCATTGTAATTAAAAGCTGTGTTATCTGTACAACCAAGAGTTTCCAATTCATCACAAATAAGATCTCCATCATTGTCATTTAAACATGAACCAGAACAATCATAAAACTGTTCGGGATATGTACATGATCCATCAGTTGTATTGGCATCTAAATTATAATTACATGCTAAATCATCTATGCAACCTAAAACAACTGAAATACATGATCCATCATCTGTATTAGCAGTTGAGTCATAATTAAATGCTGTAAAATCTGTACATCCTAAAATAGTAGCAATACATGAATTATTATCTAAACAAGCATTAGGGTTGTAATTAATCGAATTTTCATTTGTACAACCTGCGATGTAACAACATGAATTATTATCGGTGTTTGCTAAAGAATCATAGTTAAATGCAGTATCGTCTGTACATCCTAAAATTACTGAAATACATGAACCATCGTCTGTATTTGCTGAAGAATCATAGTTAAATGCAGTATCATCTGTACATCCTAAAATTACTAAAATACATGAACCGTCATCAAAGCATGCATTTTCATTATAATTAAATGAATTTATATCAGTACATCCGGATATATTAAAAGAATTATTAGGACATATATCCTCGTTATTATCTACAAACATCCCACCAGACACAGAGGGGTCATTACATGATGTTATCGAAAAACCTGCACCCAATCCATCTTCATCTACATCACTAAACCAAACAGTTTGTAGAATACAACTATTATCATCAATAGTAGCAGAATTATCATAATTACATGCTGTTTCGTCTAGACATCCTAAACAACTTACAAAATCACAATTACCATCATCTAAATTAGCATCTATATTATAATTACATGCAGTTTCATCTATACATCCTAAAATATCTCCATTAAATATACCCACTAATAATTGCCCAAATCCATTTGGTGTAAAATTAGTAGAAAAACCTACAGGGTTCATTGTTGAACTTTCTGCAATAAAATTTTGTCCACTAACAGACAATACCCAAGTTATACTTTCACCTGTATCAAAGCCATTATCAAAACCTGTTTCAGCTGCAAAAAGTGGTACAGCTAATTGATTGTTTGAAAAATCATCACACCAAACTTGGTATCCAGCACATGTTAATTCACCATTATCATTTGTATAAAAACCTCCTAATAATGAACCACAGGAAGGTTCAACACCATTAAATTGAATTGCAGACTGGGAAACCTGGATTGTCATATTTGCATCGGTTATTGTATAGCTAAATTCTAGGTTATAACAAGAACCATCATCAAAACTTGCATCAGGGTTATAATTAAATGCACTTGAATCTGTACAACCTAAAATAGAGGTTAATTCTCCTGAAAAATTCAAACTCACAACTTGACCAAAACCATTATTAGTAAAAGTATCTGAAAAGATGCTTTCGGTATTCATCATAGCCATATCTGCAACAAAGAAATCAGAACCAATTTGCAACACCCAAGTAAAAACTTCACCTTCTTGGAAACCATTATCAGCACCTTCAGCTTTCCAAGCAGCAATAGCGTATTGATTCTCTTCAGAAGAAAAAGTAGCATTACCTCCACAAAGTAATTCATTTGTAGCTTCACTAGTATAAAAAACACCTAAGGTAGCACCTGAGGGTGCTAATTCGTCATTAAATAAAACAACATCATTACTAACCTGTATAATCATATTACCATCAGTAATAGTATAATCCATAGGACCAACAGCAAGTTGCTCTAATTGACAATCTTCAGAAATAAAAAATCCAGAAGCACATTCATCACCTGAATAATTAATAGCTTCAAGATTTGAACATCCACCACTCATAATAACACAAGAACCATCATCAATTGTAGCAGTTGGGTCAAAATTCGTTGCAAGATCACAAATACATCCGGGCAATTCACACTCTTCAGCAATAAAAATTCCAGAGGCACACTCTTCACCTGAATAATTATTTGCTAAAGGGTTGCTACAGCCACCATTAACAATAATACACGAACCATCATCAATTGTAGCATTTGAATCGAAGTTTTGAGCTTCATCGCACATACAGCCAGAAATACTACCCTCATATTGACAATCCTCAGCTGAAAAAACAGGAAACAAACTACCAGTATAACAGTAATTCGAAGCTTCTATGTCTGTGCATCCTCCAACTGGAATAAAACAAACTGAAGATACGATTTGAGTCGCTGTTCCATCAAGACAAGAACATTCCTCTAATTCATTTCCTCCCGCATCATCTTCTGTATACTCTGTAAAATCTGATGACTCAAGGCCTGTTAATGCATTTGTAGCATAAGTAGTGCCTGTTAACTGACCATTAGCAGAAACCATAACTGCATCCGAAGAATAATAATCTGTTCCATCTAAAACTTCATCAGCATCTAAAATACCATCACCATCAGAATCACTCCAACAAGTGCCATCACAAACTCTGACAAACCAATTAAATGACTCCCCATCAGAAAAACCATCAATATCTCCTGTTGTTGAGTCATCTCCCCATGGGGAAAGTGCAATCATTCCATCTCCAAGCCAAGTTTCACCAGCACCACAAGCATAATCCCCATTACCATCAATATAAAAAACTCCAATTAAGGATCCTGACGGTAGAACCTCTCCGTTTAAGGTTGGATTTGACATACCCCAAAGAACAAATTCACCTACTGAAATAGTAGCAGCAGAGCCTGTATTAGTCTCTTCCCAATTTAAATTTAACTGACCAAAACAACAATAGTTTATCAGTATGAATAAAAGTAATAATTTTTTCATATTAATAAATTTTATAAAATTCTTATCTAACTTCCTCTAAATAAATGGATATATCCACTGTAATACTCCTGCCTTTTACTTGCAGTATTAAATAATTCTAAAACATAATAATAAACACCATCTGAAAGTTGCTGATTATCTGACTCATTTGTAGTACCATCCCACAATGTATTTTGATAATCGTAATTAGTTTGTGAATGAACAATTTGACCATCACGATTAAAAACTAGAAAATCAATATTTGTATGAATACCTGGAATTAAATCATCGCTTAAGAAAACATCATTTTGAGAATCACCATTAGGTGTAAAAACATTTGGCAATTCTAATGGACATGAAAATCCAACAATTTTCTGATAAAATGTATCACAAACAAAATATCTAAAATCATAAAGACCATAATCAGGAACAGTGAAAGAAACTTCATGTGGTGTTTCATAATTTATAATAACATCATTTGTTTCTTGCCATTCATTATCGTCACAAATACCATTATTATTTATATCATCCAAACAAGTTCCGCACTGCCAATCACCAGGATTAATCAATGCGTCAACAAAAGAAATAGGATTCAATATAAATATTTGACCATCTAAACTGCAGTCTTGAAAAGTGGAGACACCAAAGGTCGGAGCTTCTTTTTCAAAAGAAACCGATGTGAAACTTTCGGATCCACAAGAAGTAAAAGAGAATAAATAATCTCCATAACAACAGTCATTATTGGAATTGATACCATTAGCAATAATTTCTGTATTAAAAGAATTTATTCCATCAACAAAATTTATTTCAGTATTTTCTGGTGCATCTATCAAAGTCCAATACCCCTCATTACTTTCTGATGTAGCTTGTAAAGTTGTTTGAAAGTCGCAATATACAAGTGCAGGTGTAGCAAAAGCATCAGGCTGAACAGAGTTCATCTCAATATTTACAGACACTTCTTCACCACAGCCATCTACATAGGAAATAGTATATAAACCAAACTCAGTAACTATCACAGTAGTTGAAAAACCCATAGAATCAGAAAATGTTATATTTCCAGGACCTGTTCCTGACCATAATCCAGTACCACCATTTGCACTTTCAACACTAATATTAAAAGGATTTAAACAGCTCGGAGTTTCGTTGGAAATAATTTCAAGCTGATTACTTAAGGGTTCGCCTACAATAAAAAATTCGTTATATGAACAACCTAATGCGTCTTCAATAAAAACACTGTAATCACCAGGGGAAAGATTTGTATTATCAACTAATTCATTAGAAAGAAATTCAGTCCAAATTACAGTGTAGGGAGGTGTTCCTCCAAATGGTCCAACTGTAGCTTGACCGTCGTTTAAACCGAAGCATGAAACATCAGTAACTATTAAATTTGCAGAAACTGGATCAGGTTCATTTATAGAAAAAACTTCTTGAGTTAAACAACCATTATCATCCTCAACAACAACAGTATAATTACCAGAACCTAAACCGCTAAAATTATTATTATTAATTGAAAAAGTATAAGGTTCTGATCCTCCCTCAGCAAAAGGTTCAATAACTCCTGTCAAATCACCATTACATGGTAATACATCAGTGATTATTGCATCTATTTGTAAAGGACTTAATGGTTGATTAATTGTTACTCCTGGTAATGTAAATAAACAACCATTAAAATCAGTTATGGTTAATTCATATGTTGCTGCAAACATATTATTAGGGTTAGCTCCACCACTCCAAGATTCATTAAATGGTGGTGTGCCTCCTTCAATATTAGTAACGACGGAACCAGTATTTTCACCAAAACATGCAACATCAGTTATTAATGCGGTGACAGTTAATAAATCAGGCTCTATTATTTGATATGTTTCAGTTTCAAAACAACCTTCTGAGTCAGTTACAGTTATTTCATACTCACCAGGCTCAAGAGATGATAAATCTTGATTAACATCAAAATTTGACCACTGATATGTATAAGGTGGTACACCACCAGTAACTGAAATATCAATAGCACCATCGTTAGCTTCAAAACATGAGATATTTGTAACATCATCCGAAATAACAATTGGATTAGGTGTAGACACAGTAAAAATATCAGTATAAATACAATTATTATCATCAATTACCTGAAACGCATAATCTCCAAGAGGCAAATTATCTACAAATAAACTATTTAAATCTAAATCAGGCCATGAAAAATCATAAGGTGGGACAGCTCCTGAAATCTCAACAGATATACTTCCGTCTGTTGCACCACTACATGAAACAGGTTGTATTGTAGCACTAAAATCTAATTCAGTTGGCTCATTTAAAACTAGATTATTTAATTCAACACTACAATTATTTTGATCAGTTACTATAACAGAGTAGGTACCTGCTGATGCATTTGTTAAATTTTGATTAGAAGAATTATTTGACCAAGAATAGCTATAAGGGGCAGTACCGCCAGAAATATTTAAATTAATAAATCCATCCTGTCCAGAATTACATGAAATTTCAAATCCATTATAATTTGAAAGTACAAAACTATCAATAATTAAAGGTTCAGGTTCAGAAACACTAAAAAAAACTTCTTGTTCAAAAACCAGACAACCATTTGCATCCAAAGGAAAAAAATAATAGTCTCCTACTCCTAGGTTGTTAAAAATAACTGAAGATCCATTTTGTGAATCTAAAATAGTACCATTCTCTAATCCTAAAGCAATAGAATATGGTAAAGTTCCACCAACTAATTCAATTTCAATAAATCCATCTAGAATATCATTAACTCCATTAAGGTCTTCATCAATAAAACAAGATACATTGTTTACAGTAAAATCATATATAAATTCAGGTGGAGATTCTAACAACAACAATGTGTCAAAAAAACAACCAAAAACAGGGCTAGTATTATCGACGCATTCAATTAAAACACTATACTCTCCCACAAAAAGATCACTTATTAATGTGTCTGTATCAATAGTTATACCATTATTAAACCATGTAATTGAATAATCTGGGTTTACTTCAGGACATGGCCCTAAATCATAAGCTGTTACACCGTAAAAACTCTCAGCATGACAAGCATTAAAATATTGGATAAAATCACATCCACATACAGGATCCTCAGTAGAAGGACATAAAGTAAAATCAATTTCTTCAGGAATCAAAGACTCATTAATACAATTTTCATTTATTATACTTGTAATTTCAATACTCCCATCACTTGAGTCAGAGCAAGATGCATCAATTATATTAAATTCTACGTTAATTTGTTCTGGTGAAAGAATTTCAAAATATACAGGCGAAGCACATCCACCAGGAAAACCTAAGTCTTCAACTTGAAATAAGTATTCCGCTGGATTTAAGTTATTAGCAATAATGGGTAAGTCAATAGGTTGGTTAGTCCACAGATCAACAACATCACCCGTTTCTAAATTAAATAATAAATAATCAAATGGACCTAAACCTGATGGAGTTAAAATTGCATTTCCACCATTTTGTTCAGTAGCACAAGTTGGGTTAACAACAGTTAAAAAAGACTCATCGCAAGTTGGAGCATTTAGCTCTAAACCCTGAATAAAAAAAGAGGGGTCATCTATACATTGATCCAAAGCATCAGAATTGTCCCAACTTCCTGTCTCAGAGTCAGCAAAATTTAATATCTCAACAACTAAATTAGACCCATTAAAAGCAGGAGGACTCGATTGAGTAGTGATTTCCCAACAAAATTCCCAAGGACCATTATTACCATCACCCCAGTTATCAGAGGGGTCTCCATCGAGATCTCCACCTCCACCATCTGAATCAAACCACCATCCTGGAGGTGAAATTAATTCACCAGTTATACCAGCAACTACATCACCTACCCAAATCCATTCACCCCCAGCCCAAAATTGAGTTTCTGGCTGACCAACAGGTTGTAAGGTAGACAAATCCCAGCCTGGACCAAACAATGGAACAATACCATGCATCCAGTTCTGTGTTCCTGGAGTATTATATTCTTCAACAGTAAAACACATAACAACTGTTGTTTCAGGGGGATATGTTGTTGCACCAGTAAAATTTGGATCGGGAGTAGGTGCAGGCGTCAAAACAATACCACCATCTAGTATACAATCATCTTGGGAAAATGAAGATAAAAAAACACACAATGTGCAAAAAAATAAAACATACAGTTTGTGAAAGTTCATCATATCTAACTCAAGCTTATTTTATCTAATTTGTTCGAGGCTACAATATGATTTAAATATACAAAAATTATAATGAATATAACTTAAAATTTTAATTAACGCCTAAGAGTAACACGACCATGACTTAAATTATCTCCTTCTTTATTATTAATAATATAAAAATAATCTGCTGTAGGCATATCCTTACCCCTAAAAGTTCCATCCCAGTATTCCTTATTATTTTCAGAATAAAAAACGCGTTGTCCCCATCTGTTAAAAACAGAAACTTCTGCATCTAAATAATCATCCATTGCACCAACAATCCAAAAATCATTAATATTATCACCATTTGGTGAAAAAGCAGTTGGAACTTCTGGACAGTTAGATTCTTGTACTAAGTAATAATTAAAATAAGCACTACAATTAGTTTCTAAATCGGTAGCCTCAATAATATAAGTACCTATATCAAGACCCGATAAAATCTCAGATGTTTCACCATTAGACCATAAATACTCAAAATCTCCACTTCCGCCTTGAACCAAAAGATTAATAGATCCATCAAAAGAATACTCGCAATCCGGCATATCAACATTATCAAAAACACCATCACT
>NHIO02000010.1 GCA_002171975.2 Flavobacteriales bacterium TMED191 | reverse complement strand
TCTATGTAATTGTAAAAAAACTTCAAATCCTCCTTATTGTGATGGAACACATAATAAAATCTAAACCATGAAAAAACTATTACTCCTTCTTTTTATTCCTTTTTTAAGCTTTGGGCAAGACTTATTAATTAAAAAAACCGGTAATGATATAACTGTAAAAATTTTAGAAATCAATCCAGATAATATTAAGTATAAAAAGTCTTATAATATTGATGGCCCTCTTTTCACAGTAGACACAAAAGATATTAATCAAATTGTTTATAAAAATGGTGAAGTAGAGTCATTCAATACAATTCAAACTAATGACCAACTTGGTGATAATAAAAAAGGCATTTATATTAAAACTACAGCCGATAGTAAAAAACATTTCTCACAAGAAGTTTGGGAAGAAGAAATAGAAAAGAATCATTTATTTAGAAAAGTAGAAAGTGTTAAAGAGGCTGATTATATATTTGAATTTAGAATTCGTGTAGCTCTTGGTGAGGCGCGAGTTAGTGTTATTATATATGATGCGCAAGATAATGCTGAACTTTGGAAATCTAAAAAGTATAGAGGAACCGCAAATGTATATAATGAAATGGGGGCCTCAATTCATGGAGTAAGAAAATGTATTAACAAAGGTATTATTCCCGCAATAGAAAAGGGTGAATTTTAATAAAAGATAAACTTTAATTTATTTCTATCTGAATGTATTCATTTTTCTTTAGTTTACCCTTTAAGGGAATTACCTGATTATTTGAATGTATCTCAATAGTAACAGTATTCGGAGGCGTATCTCCTACATTTTTGGCAATGATTTGAATACTCGTCTTTTCAGTATTGTCATCAAAATTGATATTATGCTTTTCATTTTTAAGCATAAAGTCGTCTAATATAACTTCATTATTAACTAGTATTTTAACTAAATCACCATCTTCTTTTTTATCATCCCATATTGAAAAAACAAATGGACTGGTAACAGAAATAGAGCAAGTATCTTTATGAATCATATTCAGACTGTCAATAGGATTCATATTGATTTTTTTTTTGAATATGTCTGGATTTTCAATTATTTTTTTTAATTCTACAGTGTCTATTTTAGATAGTTTTTTATTAAGTTTTTTTAATTTTTTCTTTAGTATTTTATCCTCCATTAAAAAAACTTCGCCTTGCGCACAAACAATACTATCATTAAAATAACCAATGAATGTTCCATTTAATTTTTTATTATTTTTAATTAGATCTAGTTGAAGATAACAAAAAGCATCTAATTCTTCTATAGAATTCGTCTCAATAATAGACATTTCTTGAATGTTCAGAGATTTTTTGTTACCATAATACAGGCCTTTAATCCGATTTTTAGTTTCATCCTGAAAACCCTGATTAGTAATAGAGAATCCTTCTATTTCTTTATCGTTTTGAGCAAATTGTAATTCATAGGGATAAGTTGCGCCAGAAGAATTGACAATTACAAATCCTTTATAAACTATTGTGTCTTGACCATATAAGCAGAGACCGATAGAAAAAATTATAAAATATAAAAATTGTTTTTTCAAAAAATTTGTTTAATTTAAATTATATATTAATTACTTAACCCCAATAAAATTATGAAAAATTTTACCCTTTTGTTAACAATGTTAACATTTCTAACAGCAACGTTTTCATTTGCCTCATTTCCAGTTTCTGAAAAACTAAAGGCAAATGTTACTGAAGTTTCGTTTCCGGTTTCTGAAACAGACGTAAAACAAGCAAACTCCTTTTCTGAATCCATTAAAAGTTATACTTCCGACATAGAGTGGGGTGCATTTTTTGGTGGATTATTACTTGGATTATTGGGCGTATTACTTGTTTGGATCTTTGATGGAGATACAAAAAGTGCATGGAAAGGCTTTGGTGTATGGCTAATATTTCTACTCTTAGTTGGATTAGGAGGAGGTGCTGCTGCTTAAGCAAGCTTAATAAGTATTTTTGAAAAGGCCCTTGAAAGGGCCTTTTCTATATTTAGAATAATACAACTATCATAAACTTGAAAAAATTATTTATTTATTTTTTATTTTTATTAGGACATAATCTTTATGCTCAACAATATTTTCAACAAGAAACAAATTTTAATATTCAAGTTGAACTTAATGATTCGAAACACACATTAAGCGGTTTTGAGAAAATTGAATACACAAATAATTCTAATGATACTTTAAAAAAAATATGGTTTCATATTTGGCCTAATGCATACAAGAATGCTAATACAGCATTTGCAAAACAAAAATTAGAAAATGGAAATACTGAATTTTATTATTCGGCTGATTCTGAAAGAGGATATATCGATAGTTTAGATTTTAAAGTTAACGGAGACAAGGTTATTTGGGAGTATCATTATAAACATATTGATATTTGTAAAATTATATTAAATAATCCTTTACCTCCAAAACAAACTATTACTATTTCAACCCCTTTTTTTGTTAAAATTCCAAATGCAAAATTTTCTAGACTGGGACATGTAGGACAATCCTATATGATTACGCAGTGGTATCCTAAACCTGCTGTATATGATCAGGATGGTTGGCACATAATGCCTTACCTAGACCAAGGTGAATTTTATTCTGAATTTGGTTCATTTGATGTTAAAATTACTTTGCCTGACAATTACATAGTTGGTTCATCTGGGCATTTACAAAACCCGTCGGAAATTAACTTTCTTAATAATTTAGCAAAAAAAACAAGTAACCTTATAAGTTTTAAAAACGACATGTCTTTTCCTAAATCCAGTTCAAAAACTAAAACATTATATTATAAACAGGAAAATATACATGATTTTGCCTGGTTTGCTGACAAGCGTTTTCATGTGCTAAAGGGAGAGTTAAATCTTCCAAATTCTAGTAGAAAAGTCACTCTATGGAGTATGTTTACTAATAATGAAGCTCCACTGTGGACAAAATCAATAGAATATTTACATGATGCTATTTATTATTATTCTGAGAAAATTGGGAATTACCCATATCAACAATGTACAGCCATCGATGGGACAATAAGTGCTGGGGGTGGGATGGAGTATCCAGCAATTACCGTAATTGGCGAAAGCAAAAAAGAAAAATTACTTGAAAATGTAATTGTACATGAGGTGGGCCATAATTGGTTTTATGGCATATTAGCCAATAATGAACGGCTTTATCCGTGGATGGATGAGGGAATCAATAGTTATTATGAAATGAGATATATGCACAAAAAGTATCCTAATTATAATATGATTTTAGATCCTTTTTCAGATAAAATGAAAAAAGTTTTTAATTTAAATGGGTACTCTTTTAACGAAACTAGTTCTCAAATCATATTACAACAAAGTCAACTAGACCCTGAGCAGCCAATTGAATTATCATCTGAAAAATATACTAGCACAAACTATGGGAATATGGTATATATTAAATCTGCTATTGTCTTGAATCATTTACAGTCGTATTTAGGAGAAAATTTATATGATATTTGTATGCAAGATTATTTTGATAAATGGAAATTTAAACACCCCAGTCCTAAAAATTTGAAAAATATATTTGAGCAAAATACAGGACTAAATTTAGATTGGTTTTTTGATGAGGTCATCAAAACAAACAAGACCATAGATTACGCCATTTCAAATATTAAAACATATAATCAAAACCTATTAATTACTATAAAAAACAAAGGTAAGATAGCAACACCTTTTACAATTAGTGGTATAAAAAATAAAAAAATAAAAAACACAATTTGGATTGAGGGTTTTAATGGGTTAAATAAAATTAATTATAAAAATGAAAATTATGACTACATTCAAATTGACGCACAGAAAGATCTTTATGAAACAAATCGAAATAATAACACCATTCGAACTACAGGTTTTCTTAAAAAACTAGAGCCATTACAATTGCAACTTATAGGAAGCTTATATGACTCTCAAAAGACACAGGTTTTTTTTAGACCAAATTATAACTTAAATTATTATGATAAGTTGTTAATTGGGCTTAAATTTTATAATGAGTTTATGCCCAAAAGTGGATTTTCCTACTCATTAAATCCTATGTACGGAATCGGTTCAAAAAATTTAGCAGGAAACGGAAATTTCTCTTATGTCCAAGATAATCCTCAAAAATATTTCCGCCAATTAGAATTAGGTGTAAATTTTGAGCAGTATTCTTATGGCACAATTGTCTTCAATAATAATGAAGGTGAAAGTGCACAAAAAAATAGACTTTTTTATAAAAAAATTGAGCCATTTGTAGAACTAAATTTTAAAAAGAATAACGCAAGGAGTACCAAAAGTAGTTTTATTCGAGGTTCTCTGGTTTATATTAATAAGCTTAGTTTTTATAGTGAAAATTTATTGTTCACAAAGTCACAATATTTTTTTTCAAATCAAAAAACTTTAAATCCCTATTCCTTTAATTTCTCGTTAGAATCCGGAAAAGAATTTTATAAATTCAATTTAAATACTAATCATAAGTATAATATTAATGACAAATATCATGTCGATATGAGAGGTTATTTTGGTCTTATCAAAACAGAAAACCCCGCTTATAATTTACAGTTGAGTTCTTGGGTTGGTATTAATGATTATATGTTTGATAATTCTTTTATTGGAAGAAGTGAAACAAGCGGATTATGGAGGAACCAAATTGTGCAGAATGAAGGGGGCCTCAAGCACATAACAGGTCTGTCTTCTGATTTATTTTTAGGTTCTATTAATGTGGAATTTGTTTACAGTAAATTGTTCCGACTATATTTAGAGGGTGGATATAATGGGTCTATGTTTGGCTATGGAACAGGCCTTGTTGTAACATTACTTAAAGACAAATTCAATATCTATTTGCCTTTATATACAGAAAGTGGTTTAGCCCAATTTGATAATTTGAATTTTATTACTTATAGTATTAATCTCAACATTGAAGACTTCTTTTAAATTTTTAAAGCTTAAATAATCAGTTTGTAGCACAAAATAAACAACTACCCCCCCCCTTTTAATGTCTGTTAATGCCTCGCAAAAAATTTATTAGTTAAATATTTTATAATAGTGGTTTTTCAGTAAAAAATGTCTTATAAAAGGACTCGCTTTTGTATACACATCATCTGTTATATAAGAAAATTCAAGCGTTTCAAAAATCACCTAGTTTGAATTTAGCAATAGACTAACACTTCCCTTTCAATACTAAACCACTATATTTATATTATGTTTGAAAATGATAAAGGTGCCGATTTTTCTGAATGTAAAAAATACAGATATTCTCTTCAGCGTAAATGGAACAAGAAGCCACTATTGTTATTTATTATGTTAAATCCATCAACAGCTGATGCCAATATTGATGACCCAACAATAAAAAAATGTATTTATTTCTCAAAAAAATGGGGCTTTGGGGGCATAATGGTGGGTAACTTATTTGCTTACAGGTCAACTGATCCAAAAAAACTAAAAAAAATAACTGACCCTCAGGGCGCAGATAATAAGAGATTTATTAAAAAGATGGTTGCTAAAGCCTCTACTGTGATTTGTGCTTGGGGAAATGGCTATGGTCCCCCACCAAATTATCTAAAAAGATTAACCGAACTACATTATTTAAAAATCAATAAAGATGGAACTCCTGCTCACCCATTATATTTAAAAAGGTCATTAATGTATAGCAAATACTAAAACCATTATATTTGAAGTATGAAAAAACTTAATTATCTATCTATTGCAATATTTTGTGTTGGAGCATTATTTAAACATAATTCTTTTCCATATGCAAATATTTTAGTTTCTATTGGATTATTATCTATGGCAATTACTTTTTTAGTAATGGCCTTTTATAAAAATTAATAGTATGAAAAAAATATTCCTCCTTCTTATTATTCCTTTTTTTTCTTTTGGACAACAAGAACTTCACTTACGTGCAAATGAAAAAGTTATTGTGGAGGATTTGTGGTCAATATTAAAACCCGTATATGGAAAGGGGAAATTATTGCTTCAACCAGGAAATGCATATTTAACAAATGAACGTTTTTATTTCACTACTGCTAAAAAAGCAATGGCAACAAAACATTTCATTAAATCTTTTGATTATTCTGAAATAGCCTCAGTTAGAAGAGCAAGATATGACCAAAAAAGTGGATATCGTATTGTCTTGAAAAATGGTGAGCGACATACTTTTACAATAAGTAAATTAAGATTACGAAGACTGTGGATTCAAACAATTAAAAAGCATATTATAAAATAAAAGCACCCACTTTCGTAGATGCTTTATCTGTTGCTCCCCCTGCTGGACTTATTTCGAACTACCTACTAAAGGGTTTGCACGATTTTCATCTGTTATACAAGGAAATTCAAGCCTATCAAAAATCACCTAGTTTGAATTGATTGAGATTAGTTTTCTTTTATTTTAATTTTTCCGGCCATCATTAAATATATTACACCTAAAGGCATAATTGCTAATACTAAATGTAGCCAAATTGTAATGCTTGGTGCAGGTGACAATTCTGATAAGAATACTGCAATAAAGTTTACTAAACTTACTGATGTATATATTTTAATTCCTGCAGATTTTGCAATTTTACTTCCGTCATAATTTATTTTATTTGGAAACATTAGAATTGCTTGAATGATAAAAACTGTTACTGTCATTAACGCAATTGACTCTGAACCATTTAAATAATCCATTATACTAGCCGAGGCTATTAATAATCCCATTAAACAATATCCAAGATTAAAATAAAAACGACATTTTTTAATAAACCCATAAAGTGACACTAAAGATAAAACTGTTGCAATAATTACTGGAACTGGCATATTATAAGATTTTAAAATTAATAATAGCGCAAATATATAAAAATAAAAAAGCACCCACTTTCTTAGATGCTTTATATGTTGCTCCCCCTACTGGACTAATCTCGAACCATTTGTTAAAGGATTTACACGATTTTCATCTGTTATATAAAGAAATTCAAGCATATCAAAAATCACCTAGTTTGAATTGAGCACTAGACTAACTCTTCCCTTTCAATACTAAAACCAGTATGTTATTATGTCTATTTATTAATTGTATTTTGCAAATCCTTTGATCCAATAAATACTACATATGCGACTGCATCATTATCAGATGTAGCTATGGCTTCATGCACATTGTTTGTAGAGCCTATAAAAGATTCTCCTTTTTTAATAATCTTATTATTCCCATTGTCATTAGATATCGTGATTTCACCATCAATCATATAGACAACTGGAATAGCTTCATGGATGTGTAATCCTGTAGATTCTCCACTTCTTAAAACTCTAATTGCTGTAGTTATCACCGCATTTGAGTCAGGAAAATTAAATGTTTCTCCCATTATATCCGTTTCAACAGATTTAAGTAAAACTTTTGTTTCGTAATTATTGACCTCTTCAACAGTGCAATTACAAGAGTACAATATAACAACCAGTCCTAAAATAATTTTTTTCATTTTTAATATTTTTTTAATAAAATTAAATATACTTAAATAAACTCTACTCTGTTTAATAAAATTGTCTAGTAATACTAACAATGACCTATTCGAGAAGGGTTTACAGAGTGTTATCGAAAGATATGCAAAAAAAGATTGGTATAGTTTCTGATTAGGAATTTGCTGAGCAAAAGAAAAAATATCTTATAAAATAAAAGCACCTACTTTTGTAGATGCTTTATCTGTTGCTCCCCCTCCTGGACCTATTTCGAACCACCTACTAAAGGATTTACACGATTTTCATCTGTTATACAAAGAAATTCAAGCCTATCAAAAATCTCCTAGTTTGAATTGAGTATTAGACTAACACTTCCCTTGCAATACTAAAAACATTATATTTAAGTAAAATTTAAAATTATGAAATGGACTACTAATCAAATAATTTACTTTACCTATTCTATTGTTTCATTTATTTTTCTTGCTCTTTGGTCATCCGAAGCTTCTTTTCTTCCAAATCTTGAATCATGGACATTAATCGGTGTTTTTGCAATAATATTTGTGGCGCTTCCATTTGTTTTCCTTTTTAGACGTAAAGATTTGTTTTATGAACTTGGTATTAAGAACAAGGGGCTATTATATTCACAAGCTGTTTGTCTTTTTATATTAGAATTTATCCTTCATATAAATCAAAAAGATGAATTTTTAAACTCTCCACATAGTATGGAGCTATTTACTTGGATGTTAACATTAGCTTTGTTTCTTAGTATAATTAGAGTCATTAGACCTTTGGATTTTGAAGAATGGTCTAACCGATAAAATTATCTAACTAGAAATCTTATAAAATAAAAGCACCCACTTTCGTAGATGCTTTATCTGTTGCTCCCCCTACTGGACTTATTTCGAACCATTTGTTAAAGGATTTACACGATTTTCATCTGTTATATAAGGAAATTCAAGCCTATCAAAAATCTCCTAGTTTGAATTAGCCACCTGACTAACACCTCCCTATTAATACTAAAACCACTATATTTGATGTATGAAAAAACTACTTATACTATTATTATTTCCATTAATGATGTTTTCGCAGGATTCAACACTTGTTGGTGATGTTGATTGTAGTGGAGAAGTAAATTCTCAAGATGCGTCATTAATTCTTCAATTTGTTACTAATGTAATTGATGAACTTCCTTGTGAAGCAAATATGACAGGATTGACTCCTGATCAATTACAAGAAATAATTGATATGATGGATGAACAACTTAGTATTAATTATACTGGAGGAGGAAATATGGTTTTGGGAGACGAGATTCCTTTAACAGAGTTTAATGCGGTCACTGAACTTCAGGCTGTAGAAGATGGTTTTTTAACAGCAATAATCCATCTTAATAATGGTTATTCTAGATTGATGTTATATATTGATTCTGTCTCAACCATCGATATAGAAGCTGGTTCGGGTAATATTAATACTGAAAATTCTACATTACGAGCAGATTTTTATAATGATGACGCAACCGCAACTTTTTATCAAACACTTTGCATTCCTATTAAAAAAGGTCATTATTATTATTATAATAATTTCGGTGGTGCATCTATGCAAGATCCAATATTTATAACTTTATCAAGTTCCGATGAAGGTTCTACAACCATAAATAGTGAAAATAATAATTTAGATAATAGTGATGTTTATATGGATTGTATTGATATGGGTGTAGGTGAGTTTTGTAATGATCTCAGTACGGAGGCTACACTTTTACCTCAAGATAGCTATTTTTATCACATGGGATGGAGTGAAGATATAGATGGCTCTGGCTCTGGTAATATCCTCCTACCGCATTGGAGAAAGTTTCAAATTCATAATTTGCCAGATGACTTTTCTTTTATTGAGTTTAGATTCAATAATGATACCAATGTAACTTTGTATCCTCTTATTGAGGACGGTAATGTATATTTTTATATATATCATAATTATGGAATTTCTTGCTCTACTGAGCTTGAAAATGTTATTCCTATGGATTATGCTGTCAACACCTTTCATCAGCCTAACTGGAGTTCAACTGAAATATGGTATTCTAGAACAAATCATATGGTAGATTCTGGAATTAGAGTTGATTTTTGATGTGAAAAAATATATTATAAAATAAAAGCACCCACTTTCGTAGATGCTTTATCTGTTGCTCCCCCTCTTGGACTCGAACCAAGGACCCTCTGATTAACAGTCAGATGCTCTAACCAACTGAGCTAAGGAGGATTTTT